>JBBRED010000001.1:0-140456 GCA_038203335.1 Haliangiales bacterium
GAGAATGCACAGCTAGTGCAATGGGCGTCAGCGTGAGATCGTCGGGGCCGATGGGGTCCGAGCCTACAGCCGTCGATGCGGAAGCCGAGCTCACCGAGCGCCCGCCGCCCGATGCGTTGTCGCGTGCGGTCGCGCGCGCTCGGATCGCCGGGGCGCTGTTCGGCAAGTCCGAGCCGGTCAAGCTCGGACGCTATCAGCTGCTCGAGCACGTCGGGGTCGGCGGCATGGGGATCGTGTGGGGCGCGTGGGATCCCGAGCTGGATCGCAAGGTCGCGATCAAGCTGGTGAAGACCGAGCTGGTGAGCGCGCGCGAGCGGATCGTGCGCGAGGGGCAGGCGCTCGCGAAGCTGTCACATCCGAACGTGGTGCCGATCTACGACGTCGGTGTGTTCGAGGAGCAGGTGTATCTGGTGATGGAGTGGGTGCGCGGGCAGAACCTGCGCACGTGGATCGCCACACCGCGCACCGATCGCGAGATCGCGGCGGTGTATTGCGCGGCGGGGCATGGGCTCGCGGCCGCGCACGCCGAGGGATTGATCCACCGCGACTTCAAGCCCGACAACGCGATGGTCGGCGACGACGGTCGCGTACGCGTTCTCGATTTCGGGCTCGCGAGCTCGGATCCCGATGACGGGACGCCTGCTGGAACGCCGACGTACATGGCTCCCGAGCAGGTGGAGGCACGCATGCTGACGCCGGCGGTTGACCAGTTCGCGCTCGGCGTGTCGCTGCGCGAGGCGCTCGGCACGGAGCCGCCGCGTTGGCTCGGGGACGTGATCGCGCGGGCGACGGCGCCAGATCCGACAGCGCGGTTCCCATCGATGACGACGCTCGCAGATGCGCTGGGTCGCGATCCGCGCCGCACCTGGCGGCAACGCGTCATCATCGTGGGCGCGATCGCGGTCGCGGTCGGGGCGTTCGCGATCGGCACGCTGCGCGCGGGGGGACCGGAGCAGCCATCGTGCGATGTGATGACCGACGACCTCGCCGAGGTCTGGTCCGCGGCCCGGGCGGCGGCGCTCCGCCCGGCGTTCGGTGCGCTGGCGCCGCGAATCGAGGCGCTCGTCGGTGACTGGACCACGCGCTGGCGCGCACAGCAGCGAGAAGCCTGCGAGTCCACGAACGTCACCCACGTGCAATCCGCGACGATGCTGGATCTCCGCGCCGCGTGCCTGGAGCGCGCGCGTGCGGGGCTCGTGGCGGCGGTCGACGTGATGTCGCTGCCGGGCACCGTGCCGAACGCCGCGATCGAGGCGGCCACGCGGCTGCCGAACCTCCGCGACTGCGCCGATGTTCGCGGCCTCATGGGGACCCGATCACTGCCGACGACGCCCGGAGAGATCGCGAGCTCCGCGGGCGTCGAGGCGTTGTACGCACGTGCACGCGCACTCCGCAACGCCGGCAAGAACGCGCTCGCGCTCGCCGCGGGGCGCGACGCCGTCGCCATGGCCGATGCGATTCACGATCCGGGTGCGAGCGCCCGGGCCCGCGTCGAGCTCGCGAGCTCGACGCTCGCGTCGGGCAAGCTGGCCGGGGTGCTCGAGACGTTCGAAGAGGCGGCGCGGTTCGCCGCCGAGGCCAAGGACGACGCGCTCGCGGCGGCGATCTGGCTCAATGTGGTCGATGCGCTCGCCCTGCGGCTCGACAAGCCCGGCGAGGCGGAGCGCCTGCTCGTCGTCGCGGATGCCGCCATCGTGCGGGCGGGCAGTCCGCCACGACTCGTCAGTGCGCTCGCCGGCAGTCGCGGCGATCTCGCGCTGCACCAGGATCATCCAGAGGTCGCCTTGCCGCTTCTCGAGCAGAGGCTGCGCGGTGATGAAGAGTTCGGCAGTAGCGATCCGGACCTGGCGCGCGTCCACAACCGGATCGCGACAGCGCTGTCGGCGCTGTACCGGATGGACGAGGCGCGCGCGCACCTCGATCAGGCGCAGAAGCTCCTCGAATCGCACTACGGCCCGAACCATCCGAACCTCGGCGTGATCCTCACGACGCGCGGCGCGCTCGAGTATCGGGTGGGAAACTTCACCGCGGCCGTCGAGATGAACCAGCGCGCGCTCGCGATCAAGGAAGCGACGATGGGGCCACAGCACATCGGCCTGCTGCCGACCCTGATGAACCTCGCCCTCGCGCAGAGCGGGCTCGGCCGCTCCGAGGACGCGGTGATCACCGCGCAGCGCGGTCTCGCGATCGCCGAGGCCGCGCTGCCCGCGAAGCACCCGCGGCTCGGCTTCACGCTCTCCGATGTCTCGGAGTTTCAGCTGGAGACCCACGCCTGGGACGCGGCCACGCTCACCAACGCGCGCGCGATCGAGATCCTCGAGCCGCTCGGGGAGCACTCGCCGCTCGACGAGGTGCTCCGGGTCCGCTCGGCGCTGCGGCTGCACGCGCATGACATCGCCGGGGCACAGAAGGATGCAGCGCGCGCCGTGGCGATCGCGAGCGCCATGGATGGTGCGTGGCTCGAGACGGCGCGGGCGCTGTCCCAGCTCGCCGACGTTCGCATCGCTGCAGGTGACCCCGCGAGCGCGCGGAGCTCGCTCGAGCACGCGCTCGAGCTGGTCACGAAATCGGCCGGTGCGAAGCATCCCTTGTCGGTAACGATCTCCACGCGACTGGCGGGTCTGCGCTGACTGATAGGCTCCAGGGAGCGATGGCAGACCCGGGCGAAACCGACCTCGGCGAGGAGCTCGCCGAGCGCCCGGAAGCCGACAAGCTGTCGCGTGCGGTCGCGCGCTCGCGGATCGCGGGAGCGTTGTTCGCGAAGCACGAACCGGTCAAGCTCGGCCGCTATCATCTGCTCGAGCAGGTCGGCGCCGGCGCCATGGGCGTGGTGTGGGGGGCGTGGGATCCCGAGCTCGATCGCCGTGTCGCGATCAAGCTCGTGAAGACCGACCTGGCGAGCGCGCGCGAGCGAATCGTGCGCGAAGGGCAGGCGCTCGCGAAGCTCTCGCATCCGAACGTGGTGCCGGTCTACGACGTCGGCGTGGTCGATGACCAGGTCTACCTGGTGATGGAGTGGGTGCGCGGCGAGAACCTGCGGGTGTGGGCCGCGCAGCCGCGTGCCGATCGTGAGGTCGCCGCCGTGTATCGCGCCGCGGCGCACGGGCTCGCGGCCGCGCACTCGGCTGGGTTGATCCATCGCGACTTCAAGCCCGAGAACGCGATCCTCGGCGATGACGGGCGCGTGCGTGTGCTCGACTTCGGCCTCGCACGCGGTCACACCGAGGCGAGCGACGGGGCTCGCGCGGGCACGCCGAAGTTCATGGCGCCCGAGCAAGCCGTCGGCGATGCGGTGGTGGCCTCGGATCAATACGCGCTCGGCGTGTCGCTGCGCGAATCGCTCGGAAAGACGCCGCCGCGCTGGCTCGCCGAGATCATCGCGCGCGCGACGGCCGTGGAGCCAGCGCAGCGCTTCGCCTCCATGCACGATCTCGAGACCGCGCTCGGCCGCGATCCGGCGACCGTCTGGCGCCGCCGCATTCTGGTCGCCGGTGCGCTCGGTCTCGCGGGCGCGGCGTTCGCGATCGGTACCATCCGTCGTTCGTCCGCCGTCGAGCAGTGCACGGGCGGCGCCTCCGAGATCGCGGCGGTATGGAACACCGGCATCGACGCCGGCATCGCGGCGCGGCTCCGGACGCTTGGCCCCTACGGCGCACGAATCGCCCAGCTGGTCCCCATGGATCTGGGCCGTTACGCCGCGGACTGGGCGACCGCTCACCAGGCAGCGTGTCGCGCCCACGCGCGGGGCGAGCTGACGTCACAACTCTTCGCCGCCAACCTCGGCTGCCTCGCACGCGCCCGCGTGGCGCTGACGACGGCCGCCGAGGTGCTCGTGACGGTGTCGACGGCGAAACTCCCCGATGCGCTGGTCGCCGTGCATGGCCTTCCCATGGTCCAGGGCTGCCGCGTCGAGGCCGAGACATCGGCGGTATCTCCACCGCCGCTCGCGGTAGCGACGCGCGTCACCGAGGTTGACGCCGATGTCGTACGAGCGCGCACCCTCGCGCTCGCAGTGGATCCGCGTGCACTCGACGTGGCGGCCGGCGCGGATCGCGCTGCCATAGAACTCGCGTACCCGCCGCTCGTCGGCAAGGCGGCGCTCGTCCACGGCTTCGCACTGCTCCTTCAGCACAAGCGTTCCGAGGCGATCGCGGCGTTCGATCGAGCGACGACGTCGGCTCTCGAGGGGCGCGATAGCGCCACGGCGGTCGAGGCGATCGCGCGTCGTCTGTTCGCGATCGCCGTCGACTCCAGCGCGGCTGGGTCCAGACCAACGGATACGGAGGCGACGATTGCACTCGCCGAGCCGCTCGCGGTTGGGATGCGTCCGACAGGCGGATTTGCCCGCGCTCTCCTGTTCAACAATGTCGGCACCGTGCGCCTCGCCCGGCAGGATCGTGTTGGTGCCCGGATATGGTTCGAGAAGGCACTGCACGAGCGACCGCCTGGTACGGCGGATGGCATCGAGCTCGCATCGATCGTGGGCAACCTCGCACTCGTCGAGCCAGACCACACAAAGCGGGACGCGCTGTTTCAGCGCGAAGGTGACGAGCTCGAAGCGGTCCTCGGTCCCGACCACCCGCTCACGCTGGATGCTCGCATCCGCGCCGCGATGTTCGTCGAGCATCCGCAGCGTGCTCGTACGCTCCTGGCCGCGGCGTGCGGTCGCTATCGTCAGTTTCACCCACGCCTGGTCGAGCGCGCCACGCAGTGTGCGTACGAGCTGGCGTGGCTCGCGGAAGAGGGCGGTGATGTCGCAGGTGCGGCTAAGGAGCTCGCGTCCATCGCTCCGGGGAAGCTCGAGGCTCGTGTGGCCGTTGGTTACCAGCTCCTGCTCGCGGGCCGCTTCGTGGAAGCGGACCGCTCGATGATCGCGACGGCGGACGAGCTCGCGAAGGAACCGCATTTCTGGATGCGCTGGCGTGGCGTCGATGCGCTGATCGTCGCTGCGACCGCAGAGCATCGGAACGGCGAAGTTGCGCGCGAGCGAGCGACGCTCGAACGCGCCCTCAGCACGATCTCGGAGCTCGAGGGACTGAAGGCGACGACCTTCTATCAGCGCCGCCTCGCTCGGATCCATCGGATGCTCGCGGGGATCGTTGCCTCACCAGCGGAGCACGCTCGCGAGGCGCTCGCCTGGTATCGCGCAGCCGGAGGCTACGATGATGTCATCGCCGAGCTCGAGCGATTCACTCCTCGACGCTGATGACGTATCCGCCCTGGAAGTTGCTCAGGTTCAGATCCGTGCACGGCGGTGGCCGGAGCTTCGCCGGGTATACACCGGTGCACCACTGTCCGATCGGCGGCGCAACCAGCAACGTCTCGACTCCGCTCGGGAACGTGCCGGAGCCCGCCGGCGTCCAGGTGTAGTCGATGCGTGGAGTATTCAAACAGATCGCGCCGGTCTCGTTCCAGCGCGCCTCGAGGTGCGTGTAGCTCTCGAGATTGTTCATTCGCCCGAGCACATCCTTGTAGTGCAGCGGCACCCCGGGAACGGTGAACGGGTCTCCACCGCCGCAGTAGTCGCCGGAGATCATCTTGAGATTCGCGGTGCGCTGGTTCAGCGACGGAACGCTCGCACCCATGATGGCGGCGGCAGCCCGAGTGTTTCCGGTGAGGTGCTGCTTGGCCAGCGCGTGCCCCGCACAGCCGATGTTGAACCAGCCCGACACGTCGCCGGTGACCTTGATGGCGTCGGCGTCGATGCGATCCGTCTCGAACAGCACGGCGTAGTAGTTCGCGATGCCATCCGGGTCGTTGCTCACGCCGCACACCGGCCTTGCGCCAAAGCCTGCCGCTGGCGACGTCGACCAGGTCAGCCTGTAGGTTGGCGTCACTCGCGTGATCCCACCGATGTTCGCCCACAGCACCGTGCGGGCGACGTCCTCGACCTTCATGTAATACGTGCTCGAGCCCTGAACGATCGTGAACAGCATTCCCTTGACGCCGGAGCCGCTGTAGACCACCGCGCCGCTGGCGTTCTTCGCGACGAGCGAAGCGTTGACGACGTCCGCGTAGAACGGTTGCCAGACGCCGGCGATCAGCCTTCTGAACGCGGTGATCTTGAAGCCTTCGGCGTTGACCAGGCCAGACCTGTTGAGCTCGTGGAAGCCGGCGAAGTCGATCACGGGGGAGTTGCTCCCGCATGCCCACGGTGGGCACTCGTCGCCGTCCGCGCCTGGATTGTTCTTCAGGGCCTGCTCGGTTCCAGAGAGCTCGAGCTCCTCGCCTACACACCCACCTGCAAGCACGGCTCCAATCACTGCCAGTTTCAACCACGACATCAGCACATCCTTTCGCCCGGCCACGTTTCGGGCAGGGTGGTAGAGCCCGGTCGGCCGTTCGTGTTTCACGAAATATCGAAGGGACTATTTCGCCGCTGGTTTCATGTGCTTGGCCCAGTCGTCCATCGTCTCGAGCGAGACCAGGGCCTCGGGCGGCGCCGACCCCTCCATCGCCTCCCGCAGCGCCTTGCGGGCGCGGTGAAGACGGGTGCGGATCGTCGCCTGCGGGGACTCGAACACCTCCGCGAGGTCGGCGATGTCCATACCCTCCCAGTAGTGGAGCTCGAGCAGGGTCTGTTGCTCCACGGGAAGGCGCTGCAGCGTCTCGATCAGCTTGCGGTGCTCCTGGTTGCGCGCGAGCCGGGTTGCCGGCGTGGAGATCAGATCCGCGATCGATGACAGCTCGAAGTCGAGCTTTGCATCGCGGCGCTGGCGTGTGCGGAGCAGGCGATAGAGCTCGTGGCGCGCGATCGTGAACAGGTACGTGCGGAAGCTCGACTCGGCGCGGAACTGATCGCGCGCACCGAGGCAGGCGAGGAAGGTCGACTGCGTCAGCTCGTCGGCCTCCGCCGAGCACTTGGTCTCGAAGAAGCCATAGATGCTGTCGAAATGGCGCGCGAACAGATCCTCACCCGCCGCCGTCTCCCCCCCGCGCCAGCGCTCGAGCAGCGCCGTGTCGGAGACCTCCGTCACCGCGCGTACTCCGCGCGCAAGAGCTGCGCCGCCTGGACCATCGCTGCCAGCTTACCGAAGGCGAGGTCGGGCGGGAGGTGCAACATCAGTTCGTACTCAGAATATCGCTCGCGATCTCCTGGAGGCGCTCGAGCGCAGACACGAGGTCATCGAGCGGTTGCTCGTCGGCGTTGAGCATGAGGACGTACCCGGGCTGGCCGTGGCGCATCGCACCGCGCGGGTCGTAGAGCAGCCAGTCGTTCGGCTGGCCCCAGTTCGCGAGCGGGATGCACTCGTCGATGCCGGTCGCGCCGTAACCGGCCGACATCTCGAGGTACTCGCGTGCGCTCTTCGCGAGCGTGGTCTCGCCGCGGTAGTCGCGGGTGCCGAAGAACTCGTTGTCCCAGAGCTTCATCCCGTCGGCGAGCGTGAGGAGCGCGCGGTAGTCGTTCGGGAGCTGGATCTTCCGCGCCTTCTCCGTGGCGAGCACGTTGTCGAGCGTCGTCCCCGGGTTGAGCTGACCTTGCTCGCCGTACTCGCGGAGCGTGGCGACGAGCGAATCGAGCGCGCTGCGCACCGGGTGCATGTGAGGTTTGATGTCGACGGGGATGCTCGGCACCGAGGCGCCCTCGAGGAGCACGGCGAGCTCCGGATCGTCGAGGTACGGGGCGAAATCCTCGTCGCGGCGGATCTGCGACGGGGTGGCGCCGGCCTCGAGTGCCTGACCGAGCGACTGCAGCATCGCGGCCTTCGTGCCCATCACGGCGTACGCACACGCGATGTTGAAGCGTAGCTCCGCGCTCGCGTCCTCGGGGACCAGCGCGACGAGCTTCGCCATGCGCTCGGGGTCATCGCCGACCGCGGCGAACGCGTTGCGCAGAAACTCCTGTGCGTGGAAGCCGTCCCGATCCGGGAAGTCGTCCCAGCGCTCGAGGACGAGATCGAGCAGGTCCTTGACCTCTTGGCCGCCGCGGTGGCCGCGCGCGATCGGCAGCAGCATCAGCTGCGCGGAGCCGAGGGCGATCTGGCCCTGCGGTGTGCTCGCGCGGCCTTCCACGGTCGAGAGGAAGCGGCGCAGCGCATCGATCGGATGCTCGTCCTCGAGGATCTCCACGACCCGCGCACCACCACCGGCCGGCGCTGGCGGGGCGAGCGGCGGCGTGTGCTGCACGATCGGCGTGGACGTCGGACGGGGCTTGGCCTTCGCCGGGACGCGCTTCGCGGGCTTCTTCGGCGCGGGCTTCTTCGGCGCGGGCTTCTTGGGTGCGGGCTTCTTGGGCGCGGGCTTCTTCGGCGCGGGCTTCTTCGGCGCGGCCGCGGGCTTCTTCTTCTTCGCGACGGCCTTCTTGGGCGCGGGCTTGGACCTGGCGGTCTTGACCGCCTTCTTCTTCGCCTTTGCCATCTCCTACGAGGCTACTACTTGTGGGCGCCGAACATGCCGTCCCGGTACTCGACGATCTCGCCCTGGACCGCCGAGGCGGCCACGGTGAGCGGAGAGGCCAGATACAGGCGCCCGGGGCCCGAGCGGCCCTTGTAGTTCCTGTTGATCGCCGACACGGTGACCTGGTCGCCGCGCTCCGAGACGCCGGGACCGCAGCCGATGCACGCGCCGCAGCCGGGCTTGATCACCTCGACGCCGGTGCGCGCGAACAGATCCGTGTAGCCCTGGGCCTTCGCGTACGCCTCGACGTCCTGCGATCCGAACTGCAGGTAGAACTTCACGCCGTCCGCGACGCGCCGACCGGACTTCTCCGCATCGGCCATCACGCGCGCGTACATGTCGATGTCGTCGCGCTTGCCCGCGGTGCACGAGCCGCCGTACGCGATCTCGATCTTCACCGTGCCGATGTCGGGGATCAGGGCGCCGTTCTTCGGATCGCTCGCGATGCCGTGGTCCGGATCGCCGGGCGTGGCGACCATCGGCTTGATCGAGGCGAGATCGATCTGGTGCACGCCGCCGTGGTGGTGCGCGCCCGGATCGGGCGACACGACCTTCGCCCGCAGCGCGTCGATCGACGCACCGGGCCGGCGCGCCATGATCCACTGCAGCATCGTCTCGTCGACTTCCATCACGGCGCCGCGCGCCGAGCACTCGGTCGCCATGTTCGCGAGCGTGGCGCGCTCGTCGGGGCTGAGCGCGAACAGGCCCGAGCCACCGAACTCCATCACGCGGTTGAGCGTGTCCTCGCGCTTCGCGAACGTGGCGAGGATGTGGAGCATCACGTCCTTCGCGGTCACGCCCGGGCGCAGCGCGCCGGTGAGCTCGAACCGGATCGACTCCGGCACTGCGATCGGCGTGAAGCCCCAGTAGAGCAGGGCGGCGTACTCGGTCGAGCCCACGCCCCATGACAGCGCCCCGGATGCGCCACCCATGCAGGTGTGGCTGTCGGTGGCCTGGACGAAGTCGCCCGGATCGATGAACTGCTCGCGCGCGACCTGGTGGCAGATCCCGGGCGACACGCCGTTGATCGCGCTGTAGTTACGCACGCCGGTGCGCGCGGCGAACTCGCGCTGCACGTCGCGGAGCTTCTGGATCTTGTCGGCGAACCTCGCCATCGAAGCGACGCCGGTCGCGTAGATCAGGTGGTCCTCGAACACGGCGAACTTCGCCGGGTTCTGGAGCTTGTAGGCGGCGCCGTACTCGGCGGCGAGGAAGAAGTCGACCTGCGCCGTGGTGAACTCGTGCGAGTAGCCGGCGTCGACCTTGACGAGCACCGCGTCGCCCGGCTTCACGTACTCGCCCTGACCGGGGAGCAGCTTCGCCGCGAGGATCTTCTCGGTCAGGTTCATCGGCCGCGTGCCGGTGCCGGTCGCCGGGACCTTGATCTCGCCCCTGTCGAGGCGCGCGCAGAACGGCAGCAGGCCGCCGCTCTCGATGATCAGCGCGGTGATCGCATCGTGGCCCTGGGTGAACTCGGAGAGCGCGATCGATTCGCCGGCCTCGAGGCGGCGCAGCATCGCGTGGTCGCCCATGAGCTGGCCGATGTTGATGTTGTTGCGAGCGTGGATCGGCGCGAACGACGAGGCGATCGCGAGCTTCGAGCCCGAGAACACCTCGCACTGCGCGGCGGTCTCGCGGCTCGAGCCCACGCCCTTCTGCGCGCCGGCGACGATCACCTCGAAGCCCGCGTTGACGAGGGCATCGGCGGGGATCAACCGCGCACCGTTGATCACGAGACCCGCGTACGCGTTCTTCGCGATGTCGGCGGGGTCGTAGTCGAAGCACACCCACGCGGGCGTCATCGCGTCCGTGTTGATGTCGTCGAGGAGATCCTCGGCGGCGATCTCGCTCATGTGGAGCGTCAGGGATCCGGCGAGCTGCTGCCGGATGGTCTCGGGATCCTTCGTCAGGTAGAGGACCCGCTTGCCCGGACTCAGCGCGAACCGGCGATCCGACATCGCGGGAACCCTACCATCCAACGACCGGCTACGGGATCACCGCGAACACGGGCGTCTCGTGGAACCGGGATCCGTTGCCGACCTCACCCATGCGGTTCTGTCCCCAGCAGTAGACTTGCTCCTGCGATTGAACGCCGGTCGTCTTGCCGATGGCGCAGATGTGGTTCGCGCCGGTGGAGAACTGCGACACGATCAATGACGCGGCGCGCCTCGGATTCCCGCCGTTGGCCTCCTGAAAGCCGAGGCTGCCCGGGTTGTAGCCCCAGCAATAGAGCCGCCGCGTGTCGTTCTGCGCCGGGGTCTCCTCGACGATCGCGCAGGTGTGCGCGCTGGCGGCGCCGATCACACCCGGAGCCGGTGGCGCCCAGACCATGGGGTTGATCAGGTCCTCGGGGTTGATGTTGGCGAAGCAGCCCGTCGTGGAACCCGCATCGAGCTGGTGGTTCGCGTTGCTGCCCCAGCAGCGGATGACGTTCGGGTACCTCACGCAGACGTGCTCGCCCTGGCTCTGCGCGGCCCCGATCGTGTACGCGCCGGAGAGGTCGCTCGCGACCGTCGCCGGCAACATGTGCGTGAACGAGCTCCCGGAGGCCTGGCCGAACTTGCAGCCGTCGCCGAACCCGGAGAGCTCCATCGTATCGACCTTGCCGATGCCGAACCCGGAGCCCATCGCCACTTCGGACCAGTCGTGCGCGCTGTTGTTGCGCATCATCGGCGTCATCACGTCTCCGACCCCCGCGACGGTTCCCCAGCAGTACAGATCCTTGCCGGGAAGCGTGACGGCACACGTCGACGTGCTGCCCGCCGAGACCTGCGCGAACGCTTCGATGCCGAGGGTGCCGTGGTTCAGCGTGGTGGACCCATTGCCGCCGGGCGCGGCGATCTGCTTCTGCGCGTTGCTGCCCCAGCAGATGATGTTGCCGCCCGTCGATGTCACGCCGCAGGTGTGTTGCTCTCCCGCGGAGATCGACGACAGCGCCGACTGCGATGTCGAAGGTGTGGTGAAGAACTGCGTCGCCGACATGTCCACCTCGCGGCTGCGGTTGTCACCCCAGCACTTCACCGTGCTCGTGCCACTCATCGGGCGGATCAGCGCGCAGCTGTGGTTGTCTCCGACCGTCACCGAAGCCACGTCGTCGCCGGCGACGAGGCCGAGGTTGACCATGACAGGATCGCTCGTGCTCGCGATCGTACCGTCGCCGTTCTCGCCGACCTTGTTCGAGCCCCAGCACGTCACCTTCCCGGCCGCGTCGCGGGCGCACGAGAAGCCCTCGCCGGCGACGACCTCCGTCACGGTGCCGAAGCCGGCGGGCATCGTGATCGGGGCCGGCACGGCGTGCCCGGTGAAGCCGTTGCCCATCGCGCCCGAGGTGTTGACGCCGTAGCAGTACACGGCGGTGCCCGCGATCCCGCAGGCGTGGTCGTAGCCGAGGGCGATGCTCGTCCACGCGATCGCCGCGGTGCCAACGGTGACCGCGGTCGGCGTGCCTTGATCACTGCCGGAGAGCTTGTCGGAGAGCAGGCCCGTTGCATTCGAGCCGAGGCACTTGAGCTCGTGCGTTGCGGTGACGCCGCACATGGCGCGCTCGTTCGCCGCGATCTGCACGAACAAGATCGGCAGCACGGCGGCGGCGGCGACGGTTCGATCGGGATCCGTATCGCCGAGCTGTCGGTTGTCGTTGTCGCCCCAGCACGCGGCCTTGCCCAGGTTCGACAGCGCGCATGCGTGGGTGGTTCCGAGGGAGATGTTGGACCAGTCGGTGAGCTGCGTGGGACCGATCTGCGTGATCTGCCCGAGCGCGGGCTGGTTCGGATCGATCTGACCGAAACAGAGGATCCGGCTCATCGTATCGATCGCGCAGGTCGATTGCCGACCGGCGACCACACGCGCGGCCACGGCTTGCAGGTTGATCACGTTCGGGGGGCTCGAGCCGCCCGACTGCTCGTGGTTGTTGTCGCCCCAGCAGTACAGCGTGCCGTTGCGAATCCCGCACGTATGCTGATCGCCCGCGCTGACCGAGGTCCACTGATCGGGCATCGCGGCGAACGGGATCCGCGGTGTTCCCGTGGCGAGCAGTGACGTCTCGCCGAGCTGGCCGAACGAGTTGTCCCCCCAGCAGTACAGCTTGGTCGACGCGTCGATCGCGCACGCATGGTGATGACCTGCGGCGAGACGGGGCGGCGTCGGCGGTGGAATCGGGCCACCGTCGGGCATGACATCGATCGCGTCACCGCCCGGACCAGCGTCGCGATCGCGAAACCCCGGCTTCGAGAAGCAGGCGGCGAGCAGGGTCAGGGAGAGGAGGGCGGTGCGGGTCATTCTCAGAACGGGAGCACCGGAGGCTTGGAGCCAGAGCCGGTGCCCGTGGGGGGCGGCGTTGGCGGGACGGTCTTCACCTCGGGCTTGGTCTCGACCGGGCCCGTGATCTCGACCGGCGGCTTCGTACCCTTCGGCTTCGCGCCCTTCGGCTTTGCGCCCTTCGGAAGCTTCTTGATCTCGGGCGGTGCGGCGGAGCCGACGTCGGGCGCAGCCGCGGAGCCGGCCGAGCCCGTGTCGGTCGGTGCCACGGTCTTCATCTCTCCAGACGGCGTGGCGACGGGATCCTTCGGACCCACCGGCTCCGTCGGACCGATCGGCGGCGTGGCGGGCGGCTCCTTCGCCGGTTCGTCGCCGCCACCCATGGTCATCGCGATCACGGCGATCGATCCGACGAGCACCGCCCCGACGCCGGCGAACAGCGGCCAGCGCTTCTTCACCGGTGCGCCGGAGCTGGGCGTCGACGTGAGGCCGGGCTGCGAGGTCGCGGGCGCGGTGCCGGTCGCGGCGAGCATCGTCTCGCCGGTCATGATCCGCTGCATCGCCGTGTCGGGCTTCTTGCGCTGGGTCTCGGCGATCAGCGACGGCGGAACCGGCGTTTGCAGGCCGGCGAACTGGGCCGTGGTCGCCGGGAACGGCCCGATGCTCGGGTGCGTATCGTTCGGCCACTGCGCCGGGGTGTTCGAGCTTGGCGTCTGCAGCGTGAGCGATTCTTCGAGAGCCGTGCGCGCCTCGACCGCGCTCTGGTAGCGCTCCGACGGCTTCTTCGCGAGCAGCTTGTCGATCACGCGCGCGAGTCGCGCCGGCACGCCGGTCATCGGCGGTGCGGCGTCATCGCTCGCGTGCAGCGCGAGCAGCTCGTGCACCGAGTCCGACATGAACGGCAAGCGGCCGGAGCCGAGCAGGTAGAGGATCACGCCGAGCGAGTACAGATCGGAGCGCGCATCGCACGGCTCGCCGGTCGCCAGCTCGGGCGGCATGAACGCCGGCGTTCCGACCACGGCGCCGGCGCCCGTCATCGTCGTCGAGGTCTGATCCGGCGAGGTCGACTTCGCGAGGCCGAAATCCAGGACCTTCACCAGGTCGCGGCTCGACGCCATCAACATGATGTTCGACGGCTTGAGATCGCGGTGGATGATCTGCAGCTCGTGCGCGCCCTCGAGCGCGTCGCAGATCTGGATGCCGATCCGCACCACGCGCTCGGGCTTGAACAGGCGCTCGGCCTTGATCACGTCGTCGAGCGTGCGGCCCGTGACGAGCTCCATGACGAGATAGAACACACCGTCGTCGGTCTGCCCGAAGTCCATCACGCCGACGGCGTTCGGGTGGCTGAGCTTGCTCGCCAGCTTCGCCTCGCGAAGGAAGCGCTTGATGACCTCGGGCTCGGAGACCAGGCTCGAGTTGATCACCTTGATCGCGACCTCGCGATCCACCGAGTGCTGCTCGGCGCGGTACACGGCGCCCATTCCGCCGGAGCCGAGCTTCTCGAGGACCGTGTAGCGACCGTCGAGGTCACGGCCGAGGAACGGATCGATCCGGGTCTTCAGCTTGAGGAGGCGGGTGCCATCCGAAGGACAGCGCTCGCCGACGTGGAACGTCTTCTCGCACGCGGTGCAGTACAGCTCGCCGGGCGGGTTTGAATCGGCCGCCGCGCTCAACGACTCCACTCCACGCTCACCATCCCGCCTCCATCGGTCGGCAACACGCCCACGGCAACCGGTGCTTCCTTCTGCTTGAACACGGTGGCCTTGAGGATCACGCCCGTGATCAGGGTGGCCGCGCCGACGCCATAGACGCTGATCGTGATCGCGCGCGCACGCGACCACTTGTCGGTCAGCGGCCCGCTGGTCTCCTCGTCGCCGGCGCTCCGCGCATCGGCGAGCTTGTCATGCGCATTCTTGTAGTAGGTCGCGTGCAGGATCGCGCCGATCAGCACGCCCCCACCACCGGCGCCCATCACGACGAGCGGCACCTTGCTCGGCGGCGGCAGCGGATGCAGCGGGGTGCCGTGCTTGTTCGTGGTGACGGGGAGCATCGTGATCGTCACCTGCTGCGGCGACTTGTCGACGACCTCGATGGTCTTCTGCGCGTCGTTGAAGCCCTCGGCGGTCGCGATGATGACGTGGCGTCCCGGCGGCAGGTGAATGGTGCGCGGGTCAAACAGCTCGTCGGGAGCGAACGAGCTCACGGCGAGCCTCACGGCGGTGCCGGCGGGCTCGACCTTGATCTCCACGGCGGCGACGTTGACCGTGGCCAGGCGCTCGGAGAGCTGCTGCTTCGCGACCGGAACCCACTCGGGCACTGGATCGCTCGGCGTCGCGCGGGTCTCGCACTGCTCGAGCCAGATCTCGGCTTGCGGCCACAGCTCGCGTCGCGTGTACGCCAGCGCGATCAAGCATGCGTGCCGCGCACGAGGTTCGATCCGTTCCGCGGCCTTGAAGGCGTCGATCGCCTCCGTGAACCGGCCGTCCTTGGCCAGTTGTTCACCGCGCGCCCTCATCTCCTCGCCCGACTCGGCCGTTGCGATCGCCGGCGCGATCGAGCACAAGCCAGCGACAGTAATCGCCAGGAATCTCACCGTCTCGGATCGTAACAGAGGACTGTCCCGATCGCCGGTCTGGCGTTGTCCCTTAACGGCAATCCTGGATGCGGCTATGACGTAGGCATGTCTCGCGCTCCCTATGTAGGTCTGCACGTGGCGACAGGTGCGCGAAGGGCAACCGCCGCCGACATCGTCGCGAGTGTTCAGCGCGAGATCTCGCTGGGCGCATTGCCCGCCGGGAGTCGACTCCCGCCGGTGCGCGCCCTCGAGAAGCAGCTCGGCCTCTCGAAGAACACCGCTCAGGCGGCCTACGACGAGCTCGTCGCGCGCGGGCTCGTGGAGGCGCGCGAGCGAGAGGGCGTCTTCGTATTGTCGCCCACACGCGTTACCGCTCCGGGGCCGGTGGTGCGGGTGCCGCTGCCCCTGCTCGTGCCTCCGCCGCTGTCGCCTCCGGATCTCCCTCCGCGCGGAACCATCGCGCTGTCGACCGTGTTCATCGATCCCGAGCTGCTACCGACCGAGAGGATCGCGGAGTGCGCGCGCTCGGTGCTGCGCGAGCGGATGCCGGCGCAGTACGAGGCCCAGGGCTACCGGCCGTTGCGCGAGGCGATCGCGAAGCGCTTGCAGGCGCGCGGCCTCGATGTCGAGACCGACGAGGTCGTGATCACCACGGGCTCGCAGCAGTCGCTCGATATCGTCGCGCGCTCGCTCGCGATCAAGCGCGTGGCGTGTGAATCGCCGGTCTACGCGTACGCGAAGCTGTTGTTCGAGAGCCTCGGCAACGAACTCGTCGGCCTGCATCTCGATCCGTTCGGCGGCATCGATCTCGAGCGCTGGGAGCGCACGCTCGCGACCAAGCCATCGCTCGCGTACCTGATCCCGAGCTTCCACAACCCCACCGGCTACTCGTACTCGAGCGGCGAGCTACGCGGCGTGCTCGAGCTGTGTCAGCGCCACGGCGTGGCGATCCTCGAGGACGATTGGGGCAGCGACATGATGAGCGACGGCGAGTACCGCCCGATGCTCCGCATGCTCGGAGGCAAGAACGTGTTGTACGTGAACTCGTTCACGAAGAAGCTGCTGCCCTCGCTGCGCATCGGCTTCGTCGCCGCGTCGCCGGAGATCGTGCCCACGCTGGTCGCGATGAAGCGGCTGTCCACGCTCGGCAATGCGTGGCTGACCGAGGCAGTGGTCGCGGAGTTCCTCGAGCGCGGCTACTACGACACGCACCTCCAGGCGCTGCAGCGTGCGCTCGATACGCGCTACGCGGCGTGCCTGACCGCGCTCGACGAGCTGATGCCCGAGGGCGTGCGGTGGACGCGGCCGGGTGGTGGACCGACGCTGTGGCTCGAGATTCCGCGCGAGGTCGACCTGCAGGGGCTCGAGGCGCATCTCCTTCGCCGAGGAGTTCAGGTCACGAACTCGTCGGCGGCGTTCCTCGGTCCGTCGCACCTGCACGGGTTTCGCATCTCGTACGCGTATCTCTCGGAGCACGAGATGCGTTCTGCCCTGACGATCGTCGCTGACTCGCTGCGCGCCCTCGGCTGAGGCACTACGCCCCATGTGCCGGGAAGCCTTGTGCAACTCGGCGCTCCGGGGCAGAAATGTAGGTTGTGAGGTTCTCTTGCGTCGCCAGTCTCGTGGCCGTCGCGGCATGCGGAAGCGCGCCCGCGGCCTCGCCCGAGATCTTCGGCCCGACGATCGATCCTCCCCTCGGGCTCGGCAAGATCCAGCCCGGCATGACCGTGGCCGAGGCGAAGAAGCTGATCCCCTCGCTCCGGGAAGATCACACGGGCGTGCGCGAGCACCTGCTGCTCGACTCTGGCTTTCGCGATCTCAAGCTCGAGGTCCGCGTCGACAACGGCATCGTCTCGGGCATCGTCGCGATCGTGACGGGGCAGGGCGCGCGCGAGATGCTGACGAAGGTGTGGGGCGAGCCCACGATCACGAAGGACTCGCTCGGGCAGCCCGAGATCACGTGGGCGAGCGAGTCCACCGGCTGGAAGGCGAAGCTCGATTGCCTCGAGCGCAACTGCCTCCTCGAGTACGTGCCGTACCACGTGCTGACCAGCGAGTTCTTCGGCGCGCACGTCGTGCCACCCGGCGATCTCGCGAACCTCAAGATCGGCATGAAGGTCGCCGAGGCGCGCAAGCTGGCGCCGGGACCGATCGACGTGCGTGCCGGCATCCCGACCGGCGTCGACAGCGTGCGCGAGTTCATCGCCGTCGACGACAAGCTCGGCACCGTGCGCGCGATCTATCTCAACCTGCCGCAGCACGCGGAGAACTTGATCGTCGAGGCGTGGGGCGATGGCTGGGCCGCGGTCGAGCCGGTCGGCAAGAACGTGCTCGTCTGGCCCGACCCCACCACGCGCTGGCGCGCCACCCTGCGCGACGCGCTCGGCTACAGCCACGACCTCGCGTACGACAACTATCTGCCCGCCGCGGATCTGTTCGGCGAGCAGCCCGACGTGCTCGATGCCGCGCCCGTGCTCGGCTCCACCGTCGACGAGGTCAAGAAGCTGTTCCCCACGGAGATCACGATCGTTGGCCGCGACCTCGTGCTGTCGCTACTTCCCACCGAGTGGGAGCGCGGCGCGACGAAGATCAACCTCGATGTGGCCGGCGGCCGGATCCGCGCGCTCGCGTTCTCGATCCCGTACAAGGCGCATCCCGAGGCGAAGGACGAGTTGCTCGCGATGTTCACGCACAAGTGGGGACAGCCGCGGCCCACCGAGGAAGACGACAAGAAGCTGCTGATCTTCCGCGAGGGCGATCCGCGCGTCGAGGTCCACGAGGACACCGAGCACGGCGCCTACCAGATCGAGATCCGCCGGTAGCTCAGCGCCGGCGACGCCGGATCGCGAACACCAGCGCGAGCGCGCAGGCACCGAGGCCCGAGCCGCCGCCGCCGGTGGAACATCCGACGTGCGCGTACCACGGCGCATCGCCGCTGATCGTGACGTCGAGCTCGCGCACGGTGATGTTCTCGTTCGCGTCGCGCGCCTCGACCATCACGGTGTGACTGCCGGGGGGCAGGGCGGCGTCGGTGGTGAACTCGTACGGGCCGGCGGTGCGGTCGTCGACCTTCAGACCATCGACGTAGAGCGAGACGCTGGTGACACCCACGTCGTCCAGGGCGCGGGTCTGCACGACGAAGCCGGGTTCCACGGTGGCGTAGGCCGCCGGAGACATGATGACGAGCGTCGGCGCGGTGCCATCACCACCCGCGGCGCCGATGCGCGCGAGGAGGATCTGCTGCGAGTTCTGCTGCGCGCGGCACGCGGTGGAACCGAGGCCA
This sequence comes from Haliangiales bacterium, assembly GCA_038203335.1. Taxonomy (GTDB): domain Bacteria; phylum Myxococcota_A; class Polyangia; order Haliangiales; family Haliangiaceae; genus JABFXX01. The sequence continues at coordinate 18,516 of JBBRED010000001.1, forward strand.
CACGGTCGCTCGGTCTTCTCGCCACACGCGGCGCCCTTGTCCTGGAACGTGCGCTTGCCGGAGTACGGCAGGTAGCTCATCGGATCGGCGGCGTCGAGCTCGTGATCGAGGCCATACGCGTGGCCGATCTCCTGCGACATCACCTCGCACACCGTCTGTGGATCGGCGGGCAGGTTGTCGGTGAACGCGAACACGATCGCGTTCTCGACCACGCCGCAGTCGATGGCGAACGGCGCGATGCCGGCGACCGACGGGGGACGGCCGATATCGGCCGGCGAGCCGCCGAACAGCGCCTCGACGTGCGGGGTCTCGCCCGGATCCGTCTCGGTGATCGCGACGTCGAACTTCGCCCAGGTCTCGCGCATGCATGCGACCGTGGCGGTCCACTTCGCGTCGGTGACCTCCCAGCCGTGGATGGTCGTGGGCTGCGTGACGATCGACGAGGTCTGCTTGTGCGAGTCGTTGCCGCCGGGACGCAGCGTGGCGCCCTTGCGGTTCAGGAAGATGGTGCGGCTCTGTGCGCGCGCGACGCCGGTGGGGGGAACCAGCTCGCGCAGCATGTAGGTGCCATCGAGCGGACCATCATCGACGACGGGCGCGGCGTCCGCGGGCGAGACTGCGAGGAGCAGCGCTGAACAGCACGCTGCAAGGCGAACGACCATGACCTGTGAACCGGCCGGAGGTGGCCAGGATCAAGGGGCATTCCACGTGTCGGCATCGCGCCGACACCGACCTAGATCGCGTTGTTCGTGATCGCCGTGCGCGCCTGCTCCGACAGGATGCGCACGCCGAGGATCATCTGCGCGAACCGCGCGTCGGTGGTCAGGCCCTTCGCGAATCGATAGTAGATCTGCTGCGCGATCACCGACGTCTTGAGCAGACCGAACGCGTAGAAGAAGACGAGGTTCCCGGTCGGCAGGCCGGCGCGCTCGGCATAGCGGCGGGCGACCTCCTCGCGCGTCAGCATCCCCGGCCGCGCGGTGGGGCCGAACGGCAGCGCGTGCACCGGCGGCGGATCGCTCGCCTGCGCCCAGTACGACAGCGAGGTCCCGAGGTCCATGCGCGAGTCGCCGACCGTCGTCATCTCCCAGTCGAGCACGCCGGTGATCTGCTCGAGGGAGGGATCGAAGATCACGTTGTCGAACTTGAAGTCGTTGTGGATCAGCGATGACCGGCCCTCGGTGGGCAGGTTCGCGGCGAGCCACGCGGCGACCTCGGTGATCGCGGCGATGTCATCGGTCTGCGAGCTCGCGTAGCGCTCGGTCCAGCCGGTGACCTGGCGCGCGATGTATCCGGTCGGCTTGCCGAAGTCGCCGAGACCGGCGGCGGTGTAGTCGACCGCGTGGAGATCGACGAGCGCATCGACGAGGATCTCGCAGCAGCGGCGAACCTGCGCGTGGTTCGCGGCGAGCTCGGCGGGCAGATCCTTTCGCAGGATCACGCCCCGGCGGCGCTCCATCAGGTAGAACGGCGCGCCGAGCACGTCGCCGGTGGCCTCGTACGCGATCACGTGCGGTGCGCGTGCATAGACCGGGGCGAGCTTCGAGAGCACGGCGACCTCGCGGCCCATGTCGTGCGCCGACCTCACCTTGGAGCCGAACGGCGGGCGACGCAGGACGTACTCGCGATCGGCGTGATGCACGAGGTAGGTCAGGTTCGAGTGACCGCCGGGAAACTGCTCCACGGTGACCGCGCCCGGTACGCGGAGCTCGGTCTCGAGGTACGCGGTCAGCTTCGGGACATCGAGCTCCTCGCCGGCGCGAACAGCCCGGGGCGCGTCCTCGATCATGACCGCGCGTACCTCGCGAGGATGCGCTTCGCGACGACCATCTTGTGGACCTCGTCCGGACCGTCGTAGATGCGCGCGCCGCGCTCGTGCACGTAGTAGTAGGCGAGGATCGTATCGCTCGTGATGCCGAGCGCGCCGTGGAGCTGGATCGCGCGGTCGACGAGCTTCAGCATCACGTTCGCGACGTAGAACTTGATCGTGGAGACCTCGTCGCGCGCGCGATCGAAGCCCTTGTTCTCGATCGTCCACGCCGCGTGCAGCACCATCAACCGCGAGGCATTGATCTCGGCGCGCGCCTCGGCGACCCACGCCTGCGCGATCTGGCGCGTCGCGAGAGTCTTCTCCGCGTCGATCTTGCGGCGCGTGAGGTGGGTGCACATCGTGTCGAACACGCGCTCGCAGATCCCGATCCAGCGCATGCAGTGGTGGATGCGGCCGGGGCCGAGTCGCTCCTGCGCGATCAGGAAGCCCGCGCCCTCGGGGCCGAGCCGGTTGGTCTGCGGTACGCGCGCGTTGCGGTACCAGATCTCCCCGTGCGAGCCATAGCCCTCGCCGGCGTCGCCCATGATCTTGATGTTGCGCGCGAGCTCGAAGCCCGGCGTGTCGGTGGGGACGATGATCATCGAGGCGCGCGCGTGCGCGGATGCCTCGGGGTTCGTCACCGCCATCACGATCGCGAACGCGGCGCCATCGGCGGCGGTGGTGAACCACTTGTGGCCATCGATGATGTAGTCGCTGCCGTCCTTGCGCGCCTCGCACGACATGATCGTCGGGTTCGAGCCCGGGTTCTCTGGCTCCGTCATCGAGAAGCACGAGCGGATGTCACCGTTGGCGAGCGGCGCGAGCCACTTCGCCTTCTGCTCGGCGGTGCCGTACTTGTGAAGGATCTCCAGGTTGCCGGCATCGGGCGCCTGGCAGCCGAACACGTAGTGACCGAGCGGCGTCTTGCCGAGGCGCTCGGAGACGAGGCCGTGCTCGACGAGCGAGAGCCCGAGTCCACCGACGTCCTTCGGCAGTGACGGCCCCCACATGCCCGCGGCCTTGACCTGCGCGCGCAGCTCGTTCAGCCGCGGCGTGGAGGCGACGAACCCCTTCTCCATGACCTCCGCCTCTGCGGGCATGATCACTTCGGCGACGAACTTCTCGATGTTCTCGAGCAGGGGACGGACGGATGCGGGCGGATCGAAGTCCATGGATGACCTACCGTTCGGAGTGCAGCTCATCGGGAAGATGAGCGGTGACGTTGAACGAGACGAGAGAGACCTGTTCGGGCTTCCACGCCGCGTGGCGTGCGAGGTCCTGCGTGCGAAACCGGAGCTCGGTGATCGATGCGTTGCGGATCACGATGCTGGTGCGCACCATGCGCGCGTCGGGGATGTCGAACGTGGATCCGACCGCGACGCCGATCGGACCGGCGGAGGTCACGCACGCGAGCGTCGCGCCCGACGCGGCGGAGGCGAGCACGTGCGCGAGGCCGGCGCGGACGCGAGAGACGAACGCGCTGACCCGCTCCACGCCATCGACGACCCACTCGTCGCTCGCCCACTTGGCGAGGATCACGTGGAACGCCTCGTCGAGCAGGCGCGGCGTGGGCGCGGTCTTGATCGCTTCGAACTTCGGATCCTCGGCGACGAGGCGGGGCACGAGGTGCTGCAACATCTCGAAGGCCGGATACTCGGCGAGCTCGAGCAGCTCGCGCGCGGCCGGGAGCGTGGTTCCCGCAGCGGCCGCGCCTTCGATCGCGAACGCGGCCGTCTGCACCTGACGGCGATGCGGACCGCTGAACATCGCGGAGACGCCCTTCGTCGCGAGCCAGCGACCGACCGCGTGCGCTTGCTGTTCGCCGCGCGGCGAGAGTCGATCGTAGTCGGCCTGTCCGTACGAGGCCTGGCCGTGGCGGATCAGATAGAGCGTGCCCACGCGGCGCGCATCCTACCCCCGTCGCGAGGCGGGTGCTGCATCCACCTACACGACCGGTGCTTTCGCGGTCCTTCTCGTCGCCGACGGGTATATGGTGCGGTATGCGCGCGATCGCCCTGGTGGGGCTCGCCCTCGTCGCAGCGTGCGGTGGGAGCGACCAGAACGCGGACCCCGGTCGGGTCACGCTTCATCGGCTCAACAACGCCGAATACAACAACACGGTTCGTGATCTGCTCGGCACGAGCCTGAAACCCGCGGCCGACTTCCCCGCGGATGATCGCGGGTTCGGATTCGACAACGTCGCCGACGTGCTGCGGCTCTCGCCGCTCGCGCTCGAGCTCTACGAGGGCGCGGCCGAGGCCCTGATCGCGGACACGCTCGCGGTCACCACCGGCTCCTCGACGCAGTCGTTCGAGATCATGGGCGAGACCTCGTCGGGAAATCCATCTGCAGGCGGCTGGTACTTCTTCTCGAACGGCACTGCGTCGATCACCGTGAAGGCGCCGATCGCGGGCATGTACAAGATCTCCACGCGGGCCTACGGCGCGCAGGCCGGCACCGAGCCCGCGCGGCTCTCGCTCGAGGCGCCGAACGCGCAGACCTTCGTGATCGACGTGACCGCCGTGCAGGCGAGCCCCGCGATCTACGAGCGCACCGTGTCGCTGCCGGCCGGCAACTCGCTGATCACCGTCGGCTTCGTCAACGATGCGTATGACGCGCCCACGATGGCCGACCGCAACCTGTGGGTCGACTACGTGGCGATCACGGGGCCGATCGGCGGCCCGCAGATCGACGAGACGCGCCGCAAGGGCGTGCTGCTCTGCGACGCGCTCGAGGAGGCGGCCTGCCAGCGCGACATCCTCAGCTCGTTCGCGAAGCGCGCGTGGCGCCGGCCGCCGACCGAGGACGAGGTCGGCAAGCTGGTCTCGCTCGTCGAGCTTGCGCGCTCGCAGGGCGATACCGCCGAGGCCGGCATCCGGCTCGCGCTGCAGCGCGTGCTCGTGTCGCCGTACTTCGTATTCCGCGTCGAGGTGGATCCCGATCCGAATTCCGCGAAGCCGCGGCCGCTCACCGGCTGGGAGCTCGCGACGCGGCTGTCGTACTTCCTGTGGAGCTCGATGCCCGACGCCGAGCTGTTCGCGGCGGCGGAATCGGGCGTGCTGGAGAAGGATCCGAAGGAGATCGCGCGGCAGGCGCAGCGCATGCTCGACGATCCGAAGGCGATCGCGCTGACCGACAACTTCGCCGGGCAGTGGCTGTTCACACGCGCGCTCGGCGACCAGGATCCGGACTACACGCTGTTCCCCGACTACGACGACGAGCTCGAGGCCGCGATGCGCGCCGAGACGCGCCGGTACTTCCAGGCGTTCCTCAGCGAGGACGTCCCGATGAACGAGTTCCTCACCGCCGACTTCACGTACGTGAACGACCGCCTCGCCGAGTTCTATGGCCTGCCGGCGGTGAATTCTCCGACCGACCTCGTGCGCGTCTCGCTCGCGAATTCGCCGCGCCGCGGGTTCCTCACGCAGGGCAGCTTCCTGCGCGTGACCTCGAATCCGAAGCGCACCTCGCCGGTCAAGCGCGGCAAGTGGGTGCTCGACAACCTGCTGTGCACACCACCGCGGCCACCACCTCCCGGCGTGGAAGGTCTGCCCGACGGCATGACGAGCACCGGATCGATCCGCGACCGCCTCGAGGCGCACCGCTCGAACCCGATCTGCGCGAGCTGCCATCGCGCGATGGACCCGCTCGGCTTCGGCCTCGATAACTTCGACGCGATCGGTCACTTCCGCGCCGCCGACGCGGGCTATCCGATCGACGCGACGGGCGAGCTCACCGACGGTACGGCGTTCGACGGCGCGGTCGAGATGACCCAGCAGCTCGCCGCGAACCCCGGCGTCTACCGCTGCATGGTCCAGAAGCTGTACACGTACACCGGCCGGTCGCCGTTCCGCATCGAGGCGATCGAGCACATCGACGCGCTGACCGAGCGCTTCATCGACGGGGGCTATCTGCTGCGCGACCTGCTCGTCGACATCGTCACCGACCCGTTCTTCGTCTCGCGCCGAGGTGAGCCATGAACCGCCGTAAGTTCCTCGGAGGCGCCGGCGCGATGATCGCGCTGCCGTTCCTTGCATCCCTTTCGTCGCGGATCGCCCGCGGTGCCGATCCGATGGTGCCGCGGCGCTTCGTCGGATTCTACCTGCCGTGCGGCATCGTGATGGCCAACTGGACGCCGGGCGCGGAAGGCGCGACGTGGACGTCGCCGATCCTCACGCCGCTGCAGGCGTACAAGGACAAGGTCCTCGTCCTGAGCGGCATCGACAACAAGCCCGGTCGGTCCGACGGCGGCGGCGATCACGCCTCCGGCACCGGTGCGTTTCTCACCGCCACGCACGTCAAGAAGACCGCGGGCGCAGACATCGCGAACGGCGTGTCGCTCGATCAGCTGCTCGCGAAGAAGCTGTCGGAGGGCCTGCCGCTTCCGTCGCTCGAACTCGGCACCGATGGTGGCGCCGCGGTCGGCGATTGCGATACCGGATACAGCTGCGCGTACGCGCGGAGCATCGCATGGGCAGGGCCGCAGAGCCCGCTGCCGAAGCAGACCAACCCCACCGCGGTGTTCGATCGTCTGTTCGCCGGCTACGACCCGACCGCCTCCGCGGCGGAGGTGATGCGGCGCAAGGTCTACCGGACCAGCGTGCTCGACGGTGCGCTCGACGACGCCACGTCGCTGCGCACGAAGCTCGGGCGCACCGACCAGGCCAAGCTCGACGAGTACCTGAATGGCGTGCGCGAGCTCGAGACCCGGATCGCGAAGCCGTCGAAGGTGTGCAACCCGGGCACTCGGCCGCAAGCGGGCCTGTCGTTCGCGGAGCGCTCGCGCGCGATGATCGATCTGATCGCGATCTCGTTCGAGTGCGATCTCACGCGCGTGGTCACGTTCATGCTCGGTAACGCGGGCTCGGGCAACACGCACCCGCAGATCGGGATCACCGAGTCGCACCACGAGCTGTCCCACCACATGGGGAACACCACGAACCTCGCGAAGCTCACGCAGATCAACACGTGGGAGATGGGCGAGCTCGCGTACCTGCTCGGCAAGCTGAAGGCGATCGACGACGGAAACGGCGTCACCGCGCTCGATAACTCGATCGTGTTCTGCTCGAGCGAGATCGAGGATGGCGATGCGCACCGGCACACGAACATGCCGATCGTGGTCGCCGGCGGTGGTGGCGGATCGATCGCCACGGGTGTCCACCGGCGCTACACCGGTGGTCCGCCGATCGCGGATCTGTTCATCGCGCTCGCGGGTGGCCTCGGCCTCGACCTCGCACGGTTCGGCGACGACGGCACGAAGCCGCTCGCCGGCATCCGAGCCTGAGCTACTACTTCGTGTAGTCGAACCAGGCGCCCGCGAACGGGGCCTGGCGATGGCAGCGGCTCCAGCACAGGTCGCGATGGACCTCGCCGCCAGAGGCGTCGGGCTTCTGCGTGAACAGCCAGCCGCCCTCGTCGTCGGGATCGGTGCCGGGGGTGACCTTGCGCATGATCTCGATGACCCGCAGCGCGCCGGGCTCACCGTTGTTGTTCTCGTGGACTTCCTTGACCAGGGTCGCGTCGCGCTCCGTGGTGCCGCTCGTGCGCGCGATGTCGTTGACGTAGATCATCCGGTAGCTGTCGCCGTGGCCGGGGATGTTCCCGTACGTGTCCACGCGGTACCAGCTCTGGTAGTCGCCGAGATCCGGCGGCGAGACCTCGTCGCCACACGCGGCGAGGAGCGCGAGCGCGAGCGCGAGGCGCATCACGGGACCACCAGCATGCCGACGGGGACCTCGACGAAGTCGTCGGTGCCGTCGGGGCCATCGATGTCGGCGCCGTCGTCGAGGCGCGCGACGAGCTCGTAGCTTCCGGCGGGAATGCCGGTGAGATCCACGGTGAACGTGTCGCGCCCGGAGACCAGATCCCCGATCACCCCGGTGACGAGCGCGCCCTCCTTGTTGAGCCGCGGGCCGCGCAGGTTGCCGACGACCAGATCTCGATCGGAATCGCGCAGCTCGTAGCTGAACGTGACCTTGCCTCCCGCGCGGCCGAGCTCGCTGACCGTGACCTCGGGCGCCGCGTTGCCCGGGCGACTCTCGCCGCGTGGCGCCTTCATCGAACCGTCGACGAGGCCGGCCCAGGTGCGCAGGATCGTGATCTCGCGATCGCCGAGCTCGCGGCCCGGCGGCATCACGGTGTCGGCGGGCCGGTACTTGCTCTTCGTGATCCGCTGCGCGATCAGCGTGGCGTTCTGCGCCGCTCCAGAGATCGGTGCGTCGTACGCGGCGACCTCGACGGCATCGTACGAATCGAGCCGCAGTCCGAACGCCGCGAACCCGATCGTCGGATACGAGTGACAGCGCACGCAGTTCGCGGCGAGCACGGGCATCACGTCCATCTGCCAGCTCGGCTGCGCCGGCGGATCGTCGACGCCGCAGGCGACGAGCGCGAGCGATGCGGTGGCGAGGCGTGCGATCACAGCGTGTAGTGTAACTGCAAGAGGGCGAGGCGGTTGGGGTGGGCAGCGTCGTCACCCGTCGCCTCGAGCCGGGTGAGGAGGTGGAGCTCGAGGTGCGCGTACGGGAACATCTGCACGTCGAGCTGCAACGCGTTGCGCGACGATCCCTCGAGCGTGAGGTCCGAGGCCCAGCGCTGGAATGTCGCGCCGAACATGTACCCCGGCATGATCAACTTCGTGACCTGTGCGAACGCGAGCATCTGAAGCCGCGTGGTGCCGCCGCCGGGGAAGCTCTGGCGCTGGACATCGAGCTCGCCGATCAGCATCAGGCCCGGCTTCTCGAGCCAGTGCTTGCCGATCGCCCCGAGTAACACCCGCCGATCGTCGTCGGTCATCGCGAACCGCGCGTTGCCGGCGATGACCGTGTTGCCGGCGCGGCGCTCGTAGTACGCCGTTCCGCCCGTCGCCGTCGCGCCCGATCCGGTGAACGCGATCGGGTTGCCGAGGAACGCGGCGACGTAGCCTTCCCAGTCCGCGCCGCTGACGCCGACCTCGAGCGCATACGGCTCTTCGAGCGTCGACTGATCGAGATACCGACGGGGATACGCGGTGTGATCCTGCGTGCGCACGCCGAACACCGGGAAGAACCTGCCGGCGCGTACCGTGACGGAGGCGCTGTCGTACATGACGTAGTGCTGGCGGGAGGCGAGGTAGGTCAGCGGGGTGGCGCCCTCGACGCGCCCGCGTGCGGCGCCGTTGAGCCCCAGCGTGATGTTCAGCGAGATCGGACCGGCGGCGATGCGCGTGTACGTATCGGCCTGCATCGGGAACGCGAGCAGGTCGGTCTCGCGATCGGGCAGCTTCTTCGCGAGCAGGGCGGTGCGGAAGTCGCCGCCGAGCTGGAGCCACGAGGGCAGCTCCACGCCGCCGTGGAGGAACGTGCCGTTGCCGCGCCCGCTCACCGTGCCGCCCGCTTCATCGCGGCCGAAGTCGGTGAGCAGACCACCGCCCGCCGGGGAGAAATGGCAGGCCGAGCAGCGGTCGGAGCCGAGCGCGACCTGGAACTGCGGGTACGCCGCGGCGATGCGGGGTGCGATCGCGATCACGATCGCGAGGGCGAGGGTCAATCGCATGCGGCGCCCTCGAGGATCCAGCGCTCGATGATCTCGATCTCCGCATCGGGAAGCGGCACATCCGGCGGCATGATCGAGCCGCCCTCGCCGCGCAGGAGGTACACGAGCTTCGAGGTCTCGGGGTGACCGGGGCGCACGAAGTTCCCCGACGGTGAGCCGGCCACATCTGGCGCGTCGCAGCCCCGCCCGGTGAGCTGGAGGTAGGCAGCATCGGGGGTCGAGAGGTCGACGCCGGCCTGGGAACCGAGCTTGCTGTGACACGCCGAGCTGGTGCAGCTCGGGCGGACGATCGACGCGTGGATGTAGGACCACGCTGTGGAGCGATCGTCGGCAGTATCGCACCCGCTGCCGAGCAACAGGAGCCCGAGGATCAGGGTGCGCACGGGCAGCATCCTAGCCTGGGTCGTCAGGCGTCTGGGGACAAGGGAGGACAGGTCAGTCGTCCCCAGCGCTGATCGCCTACACGGTCCTACGCCGCGGGATCACGGTCCCCCAGCTCACCGAGGAGAACCCGAGCATTGGCACGAAGCTTGGTACGGTGGACCGCATGAAGTTGGCCCCCGTGTTCGCGATGCTGCTGCTCGTTGCCTGCGGATCTCCCAGCACGGGTGGCGATGACTCGGATACCGGGGGCGATGCAGACGGTGACGGGATCTCGGATTCCGACGAAGGACGCGCGAGCGCCGTCGACACCGACCACGACGGCACGCCCGACTTCGAGGACGACGACAGCGACAACGACGGCATCCCCGACTATCGCGAGGCCGGCGATGCCGACGTGGCGTCGAACCCGGTGGACTCCGATGGCGACGGCACGCCCGACTTCCGCGACACCGACAGCGACGACAACGGCCGCGCCGACGGGGTCGATGGTGTGGACGATAGCGACCTCGACGGCCAGGCCGACTTCCAGGACATGGACGACGACGGCGACAACATCTCCGACGTCGAGGAGCTCGGCGCGAACGTGCTCCAGCCCGTCGATACCGACAACGACGGCGTGCCCGACTTCCGCGATACCGACAGCGACAACGACACCATCCTCGACTTCGACGAGACCCAGGCCGACTACGACGGCGACGGTACGCCGAACTACCAGGACCTCGACTCCGACGACGATTGCATCACCGATCGGCTCGAGAAGCGCGGCACGCCGCCCGCCGACACCGATGGAGATCACCACCCGGACTTCCTCGATCGCGACTCCGATGACGACGGCGTGCTCGACGCCGCCGAGGACGCGAACTGCAACGGCATGCGCGACGGCAACGAATCGAACGCGCTCAACGCCGATACCGATGGCGATGGCGTCAGCGACCTGATCGAGGTCGCCGCCGGCACGGACCCGAACAACGCGGGCAGCAACCCGCAGGCGAATGGCGACTTCGTGTTCGTCGAGCCGTACCAGGCACCGCAGTCACCGCTCGATTCGAACCTCGACTTCTCGACCAAGCTGCAGGCCGTGGACCTCTACGTGGTCCTCGACCGGTCCGGCTCGATGTCGACGGAGATCGCGGCCGTCAAGTCGAACCTCGCGACCGTGGTGTCGAACATCGCCTGCCCGCCGCTCGGCAACGGCACGCCCGGCAACTGCATTCCCGATCTGTGGGCCGGCGCTGGCACCGTCGGGTATCACGGCGCGGGCGCGGCGGCGTTCCAGAACTGGGTCGACATCCAGCCGAACCCGAGCTTCGCGAGCGTGCCGATCAACGAGCCGACGGGCGTGAGCGATACGCAGGAGCCGCTGACGTTCGCCGCGTGGGCCGCGATCACCGGCATGGGCGGCGCGAACTACACGATGGGCTCGGTGCCCGCGCGTACGAACTGCGGCGCCGGCAAGTTCGGCTATCCGTGCTTCCGCTCGACCGCGCTGCCGGTGGTGCTCCTCGCCACCGACGAGCCGCCGATCTCCGCGGGCGACACCTACAAATCTCCCGACTGGGCGTCCGTCGTGAAGCCCGTGTTCCTCGCCGCGAAGGCGCGCCTCGTCGGCATCCTCGGCTCGGGCTTCGGCACGGGCACCGATACCGATCTCAAGATGATGGCGACCAACACCGGCGCGATCGACGCGCTCAACAACAACGCCCCGCTGGTGTTCGACGGCGCGGGCGCGAACGCGGCGGCCGCGATCCAGACCGGCATCTTCCGCCTCGCGAACGGCCTGCCGCTCGATATCAACGCGGTGTCGACCGATGATCCGAGCGATGCGGTCAACGCGGTCGCTTCGTTCGTCGATCACCTCGAGACGCTGCAGCTCGGCACCGCGCAGTGCACGAACGGCCTGACCGACATCGACACCAACAGCGACACGTTCAAGGACAAGTTCCTCCAGGTCCGCACCGGAACGCCGGTGTGCTGGAAGGTCGCGTCGAAGCAGAACACGACCGTTCCCGCGCTCGATACGCCGCAGCTGTTCCGCGCCACGGTCACCGTCTACGGCGACGGCATCACGCAGCTCGACCAGCGCGACGTGTACTTCCTGGTGCCGCCGAAGAACCCCGACGGCCCGATCCAGTAGGCGCCAGTAACTTTTCCGGCGCCCTCCGTAGAATCGGAGTGGAATCACGCCTGGACCGGATGTGGGGACGTGCTGTCGAGATCAGCCCCCCTGTCGTCGTCGTCGCCGTCGCACTCGCGGCTGGCCCGACCAGCGCATCGCTCGCGGTAGTCGCGGGCCTCGTGACGTGGATCGTGTGTGTTCCGCGCCCACGGCATCGTTTCGAGAAACGCAATGCCGCGTTCGAGGCCGCGTGAGGACCGCGGTGGTTGCGTGGCTGCTCGTCGCCGGGAGCGGATGCTTGCCGACCGAGGACCCGCCCGCGCCGCGGTGGCACTACCTGCACGCTGCGATCGTCCAGCCGAACTGCGCGACATCGGGATGTCACTCCGCGCTCACCGCGATCGCCGGCGTGAACCTCGCCGACGCCGAAGGTGCGTACGTGGTCCTCACCGGTCATCTGTGCGGTCAGCCTCCGCACCCGCAGGATGCGCCGCGCAACTACGTCACGCCGGGGAGTGCCGAGTACTCGGAGCTCGTCTATCAACTGCGCGGCGCGGATTCGACGGGGAGGTCGTACCGCAACGTGATGCCGCGCGACACGCGCCTGCCGGAGACCGAGATCGCGCTGATCGAGAGCTGGATCGATGCGGGTGCCGCATGCGATTGATCGTCGTCATCGCGGTGCTTCTGTGCGGGCGGAGCGCGGGCGCCTATCCACAGTTCCAGTTGTCGCAGGGCGTGGATCGGTGCACGGCGTGTCACTTCTCGCCGGCCGGCGGCGGTCTGCTCAACGACTACGGCCGCAATGAAGCGGGCGAGACGATCAGCCGCGGCGGAGACGGTCGGTTTCTTCACGGCGTGTGGGAGCCCCCGGTCTGGCTGCGCCTCGGGGCGGATCTCCGGGGCGCGGTCGCCGCAAAATCGCAGGCCGGGGATCGCGAGCTCCTCGCGTTCCCGATGCAAGCCGATGTCTATGTTCGCGCCGGTGGAGAGGCGTTCTCGGTCAACCTGACCCTCGGCCTGCGCGGCGGAGCGCGTGATCCGCAGCCTCCGCTCGTCGAGCGCATCGCCTCGCGCGAACACTACGTGATGTACGAGCGCCCGAGCGGCAGCTACGTGCGTGCGGGCCGGTTCTTCCCCGTGTTCGGGATCCGATCGCAGGATCACACCGCGTTCGTCCGCCGCTACCTCGGCTTCCATACGCTCGAGGAGCCGTACGGGGCGGCGGCGGGGCTGTTCGGCACGTCGCACGAGACGCACGTCTCCGCGTTCGTCGCTCGCCCCGCCGAGATCCTCGGCTCGGGCGTCAAGGCCAAGGGCGTCGCGGTCTACCACGAGCGGCGAATGATGGACGACACCGCCGCGGTGGGAGCGCAGGCGCGGCTGGCGGTGTCGCCCGACGATTCGCGCGCGGCGTTCGGCGTGATCGGAAAGCGGTGGTTCCCGGCTGCGGAGATCCTGCTGCTCGGCGAGCTCGATCTCCAGCGTCAGGCGTTCGCCGACGGCGCGGGCCCCACGCGATACCAGCTCGCCGTCTACGGCGGGGCGAGCACGTTCGTCGCCCGCGGGTGGCTGGTCGGCGCGGCGGTTCATCGCTGGCTACCGGACCTCCGCCAGCGGTCTGCGCGCGACGCGTTCGAGGTCAGCCTTCAGTACTTCCCGCGCGCTCACTTCGAGCTGCACGCGTTCACCCGCGTGACCGGCGCTGGAGACTTCGAAGATCCATCTCTCCTCACGTTCCTCCAGCTCCACTACTACCTATGAAGCATGTCATCCCTCTCCTCGTACTCGGTGGGTGCATCGCGGATGTCCCCGAGACTCCGAGCTTTCAGGAGCACGTCCTTCCGATCCTCGCGGCGAACTGCGTTCGATGTCACGGCGTGCCCACGCTCGGCGGCGCGCCCACCGAGTTTCGGCTCGACTCGTTCGAGAACACGTTCGTGTCGGACGGCATCTCGCCGCCGCAAGGTACCTGCGGTGTCACCGACGATCCGACCCAGGCAACGGTGATCTGTGGGGCACGGCAGTACGCGCTGCTGATCGGGAGCCGGCTGCGCAACGAGAAGCGACCGATGCCGCCACGGTTTCCCCTCGAGGAGGACCAGATCGATACGCTCACCCGCTGGGTCAAGAAGCCGGAGCGAGGCTCGCCGCATCCCGGCAACCAGCCACCGACCCTCGTCGTCGACGCGATCTCGCGCACGGGATCGCGGATCGACCTGGAGGTTCGCGTCGACGACCCCGACCGCGACCTGGTCGTCGGCACGCTGTTCGCGCTCGTCGACGGGAACCGGCGGCTCGTCGGGGGCGTCAGGTCGGGCCGGGTCCTGGTCGCGTGGGAGGTCGCGAGCGTGCCCACCGGCTCGTATCCGTTGATCGCCGAGCTCGACGATGGCTCCGAGGTCTATCCCCTGAAGCTCGGCACGGTCGAGGTGGAGCCGTGATCCGATCCGCCCTCGTGGTCGCGGTTCTCCTGGCCGGCTGCGCCGAATCCGTGAGCCCGGAGCCGCTCGGCGACTACACCGCGTGGAAACGCCTCGATGTGATCGGCGAAGCGCCGGGGCACGGCGATACGTACCGGATCATCTACGCTAACGATATCGCGAGTGACCCGGCGTCGACGCTCTATCACGGATATCCGGAGGGCTCCGTGATCGTGAAGGAGATCTACGAGAACGACGGCGATCGTCCCGGAGCCCTCAAGTACGTCGCGATCATGCGGCGTCTCGGCGTGGTGACGACCGCGCTGGTCGATCAGGGCGGGTGGCTATTCAGCCAGAGCTCGAAGCCGAACGGCGCCGAGACCCACACCGATCGCTGCTGGGATCGATGTCACGTCGCGGCCCCGTTCAACGGCGCCTGGTACGACTACCGCAAGTAGCCGCGCTCGTGCGCGGACTCGCAGGCGGCGTTCGAATCTTGTCGCGGTCGATGACGCGCGTGATTGCCGCGACTAGTGCCCCGACCCAGGCCGACGTCGATCGGTTGGATCGCTGACCGCCTCCTCAACGGACGATGCCGAAGATCCGGTCGGACTCCGCCTGCATCATCACGCGGAACCGCTGCGCCTGCGTCGGGTCGAACCTCGGGTTCGGCTGGCCGAGGATGTCGGGCGCGCCGACGATCGGTGTCCAGTAGCCCTCGCACTCGATCCACGCCTGGTGGTGCGTTCCGTTCTCGGCGAGCACCAGGTGATGGTTCTTCTGGTTGCCCGCGGCGTCCTTGGTCCACGCCATCTCGGCGTGGACCTTCGTGTAGAACTCGAGCGTGCAGGGCTCCTTGCCTCCGCGCGCGCGCGCCTGCGCGGCCTGATACAGCGGCATGAATGCCATCGCGGTGCGCCCCATGTCGTTGGGGTCGCTCATCTTCGCCGTGAAGAACGTCTTCGCGGCGAGCCAGTCGGCATCGCCCACGCCGTGTGCGGCCGCGACGGCGTTCTCCTTGGTGACATCACCGCCGGTGTCAGCCATCAGCGCGCAGAGGTCGGCATACTGCTCGATCGAGATCATCCGGGCTCTCCTGGTTGGGTCTGGGAAGGTAGAGCCCGCAGGCGCCATTCTGTGCCCGAAAATCTGCACGACCGCACAATCCGGCTCAGCTGATGTGTCGTCCGCGACGACACATCCGGGCGCCGCGAAGAACGCGCGCTTGTCGGATGATGCGCGGGCTCGTAGGGTCGCCGCGATGACGACTCTTCGCGGCTGGAACCTCCTGGTGATCGTGTGGTGTGCGGGGTGCGGCGGCTCCACCATCGCCGACAAGCCTCTCACCTCTCTCGACGATTCAGAGATCACCGAGCTCTGCGAAGCGCTCACCGCACTCGACGGAGATCCGCGAGAGGTCGAGTGCAGCGGTGGCTTCTCGTTCATGGCGGGCGACAAGACCATGGACGAATGCTTCGCCGAGACCCTCACCCTGCAGTGGAAGTTCCCACTCTGCGAGGCCACGGTCGCGGACAGCGAAGCGTGCACGGAGGAGATCGCGTGGGTCATCGACAACGGGGGGGCGTGCCACGGCGAGCGCCCGATGGCCGCGTCGTGCGCGCCCCTGCTCACGCCGGAGTGCGTCGGCAGAAGGTGATCAGGGCGGACAGCACGGGAAGGCCGGGCAGGCCTTGCCGGCCTTCGAGGCGCTCGTCCCGAGCACCTTACGGTCGGGCGCGCTGGTCGCCTGGCCCTTGAGGTCGACCCAGATCCACCGCTGCGCCGGCGGCGGCTGGGGGATCCCCGACGGTCCCTGGCACAGCGAGTTGATCTGGATCCAGTAGCCGGCGAGCGCGCCCGAGGACTTCGCCGGCGGTCCTGCGAGCGATCCGATCTGGTTCGTCGGGGGCGACGAGCCCGCCGCGCCGGCGCTGGCCGTGGTCGCGAACCAGTTGCCGACCTGCAGCGCCGGGACCGCGTAGGTGGACTGCGCTTCGACGATGACTCCGGCGCAGACGGTCGCGTTGCCGCCGGGCGGGATCACGAAGATGCCGAAGCGCTGCGCGGTGGTGACATCGCCGAGCAGGCAGCCGTTGGCGTGATCGATCCCGAGGCTGTTGAACGCGAGCTTCGTGCCCTTCGGCTGGTGCGGGCGGCTCAGCGTGAAGGTCGTCGAGCTCGGGTCGGAGTGCGCCTCGGTGACGAGGTCGACGCGCTCGCCGCGGTGCTCGGCGGTCGCACGCGCGGTCGTACCCTTCGGCGCCTCGAACGACCACGAGTCCACGCCGAAGCGCTGCACGTGCGATCGCGCCGGCAGCAGCCACTGCTCGAACGGCGCTGGTTTCGCGAGCGTGCCCTCGAGGAGATGAACGTCGCCCGCCGGCGTCACCGTGATCATCGCCGCGCCGATCAGCGATAGCCCGTCGACCATGGCCGACTGCGCGAGCGTTCCGCGAACGAAGCGATCCTTACCCTGCTCTCCGATCGTGAACGCGGACTTCCGCGCGAACGTGAGGCCGTCCTGAACGCTGTCGCGCGCGAGCATGCCTTCGACCGTGCGCACCTTGCACGTCGCCACGTCGTAGCGAACGGCGATCGGTCCGGACAGGTGCAGACCGCCAACGTCGACGTTGGTGCCAACGAGCGCGGCGCGCATCGTCATGCTCGGGTCGCCGGTGAGCTCGAACATCACGGCGGGCCCTGCCACGGTGGGCGTCTGCGTCACCGCGACACCGCAGACGGTGAACGGGCCAGGTCCGCGGAGCGTGATGCTGGCAGGGGCAGACGTGATCGCGGTGCCGGCGGGTGCGTCGCCGGCGGGCAACCCGAGCAGGGCGAGCGGCGTCGAGCGCCCGAGGATCGCGTTGCGGAACTTCGGGTGACCGGGCTCGAGCGTGGCCACCACCAGGCCCTGAACGAGCACACCGCCGATGTCCTGCGCGCGTGCGAGGGTGCCGGTGATGGTCGGCGCATCGGAGCGTTGCTCGACGCGGACATTCCCGGCACTGAAGTCGAGGCCGAACGCATGCACGGGCTGCGAGCTCGTGATCTCGATCGAACCGCCGCCGATGTCGACGTTTCCGACGATCCGCATGCCGGGTGCCACATCGATGGTGCCGGCGGTGAACGCCTGGAGCTTGCCGCGCTTGAAGTCCGTCGCCTCGACGAGCTGGATCGGACCCTTCTTGCCCTGCTGCTGGCCGATCCGCACCACGCCGCCCACCGCGGCGCCCGAGATCACGGTCTCGCGGGTCAGCTCGCCGCGGACGTGGACGATCGCGCCCGCGGTCTTGTCGCTGCTCCACCACGGCAGCACGTCGACCGTCACCGGAGTACCCGCGCGGAACTCGGCGCCGAGCGCCTTCATCGGCGCGGCCGGAGTGATGGTCACCTGACCACCTTGCGGGCCGACCGTGCCGGTGGAGGTCGAGCCGGCGGGAGCGCAGATATCGGTGCGTGCGACGCACAGCGCGCCGGCGTTGAGCACGACGAGGAGGAAGCTCACCATGGGCAGTCTAGACTGACGACGACCCCACCCGAGAAATTCACAGCGGGGACAGCGCGACGAGGGCCAAGCGCCGTCGCATCAGAAGTACATCCGACAGCTCTTGCAGTAAAACCGCAGGTGCTCCTCGACCCACGCCATCGGCGACTCGCACTGCGGGCACGCCGGTGACGGACCGCTCGTCGCGGACTGCTTCTCCGTCGGCGGTGGCAGCGAATCGGGCGCGGTGGTGATCGGGATCTTCGGCGCCGATGCAGCGGCGGGTGGCTCGGCGACGACCGCGGGCTCGGGCGCCGCCGCAGCGACGGCCTCGACCGGCTCGGGCTCGACCTTCTCGATCGTGTTGGTGTCGCTATCGAGCGTCTGCTTCTCGATCGCGTTGGTCTCCGTCTCTTCCGCCTCGGTGGGCGGGGGCACGACGGGCGCTTCCTCGGTATCGAGCGGCGCGCGCACGTCGGTGGACTCGGCCTCGGGCAGCGCGACGCTCGCATCGGTCGAATCGCCGACCTCGCCGTTCGTGCTCGGCCGACCGACCTGCACGGCGGCCTCGTCGCCGCGATCGAGCGTCTTCATCCCATCGCGATCGATCGTCTCCCCCATGTCGCCGGGATCCGTGACGGTGCGCGTGGGCAGCTTGTAGCTCGGGGGCGGCGGCACCACCGCGGCGGCGAGCGTGCGCGGCGTGTTCGGCAGCGGCATGCCCTGGACGCTCGGCGCGCCGGGCCGCAGCGGCGGCGGAACACTCGATGCCTTGAGGCGCGCCGAGATCGCGCCCGGCGGCGGCGGAACGCTGTGCGGCCGCGCGCGGTTCGGCGCCGGCGCCGTCGAGGCTCCCGGCGGTCGCGGCGGCGGGATGGTGGGGATCTTTGGCGGCATCGGCGGCATGCTCACCGCGGGGCCGACCGCGGTCCGCGAGCGCGGAGGCTCGTGCGCGACGAACGATGGCGGCATCGGCGGCTGCGCGTAGTTGCCCAGGTTCTGATTCCCGTCGTAGAGCGGCCGAAGCTGCGGCGGTGCGTTGAACAGCGGTGGCTGGCTTCCGCTCGCGCCGAGCGGACCCGACGGACCCGCGAGCCCCGCGCCCGCGGGTGGCGCGACGGCGCGGACGATCATCGGCTCGGGTGGTGCGTCCTGCTGGAGGAGCGCGAGCACGTCGACGGGCTGCGACGGCGACTGCATCGGCGGCGCGGCGAGGCCGGGTGCGAACGCCGCGCGCGACGGCCGGAGCTCGGGCTTCGGTAGCGGACGCATCGAGAACACCGAGCCGACGATCGCGACGACGCTGCCGGCCCAGAACAGGTACATGCCATAGCCGATCGGGATCGAGACCTGGCGCGCCGAGCCCGACATCTTCGGGCCCTGCACGATCAGCGCGATCGCCACGAGCGTGGCGCCGGCCACGAGGCCCATCACGACCTTCGCGAGCGTCTTGCGACCTTCCGCACCGCGCAGCGTGGAGATGCCGAGCATCAGCGCGCCGAGCGCGAGCAGCGCCACGATGGCGAGCGCGATGTACCCCGTGGCCTGGAACCCGCCCGGCATCGCGAGCGATGTGCAGCCGCCATCGCCGCCGGTGTTGCAGCCCTCGGCGCCGTGCAACCCGACGTGGACCGTCTTCAGCTCGATGGTTCTACCGTCGACGTCGGGATGTCCGTCCCACCACGCCGACGTCACCAGCGACAGCGCTAGCAGGGCCGCCGCAGTCAGCGCGAGGATCGCGCCGGCGAGCCGGGAGGACATGAATCCAGGCTACCAGTTTTCCAGCACGTCGAGTGCAGCGCTTGCCGACGACGCGGTGCGGAACAACGCGCGCATCTCGGGGCGCAACACGCCGACATGTGCGGCGTGATCGAGGAACTCCGCCATCCGCGTCCAGAACCCGTCGACATCCAGGAACACCACGCCCTTGTTGTGGTAGCGGAGCTGGATCCCGGTGAGCTGCTCGAACGCTTCCTCGAGCGTCCCGAAGCCGCCGGGCGCGACCACGAACGCGTCGGCGCGCTCGTACATCATCGCCTTGCGCTGATGCATCGTCTCCACGACGTGCTGCTCGGTGAGGCCGGTGTGCGCGACCTCGAGATCCACGAGCGCCTGCGGGATCACGCCGACCACCTTCCCACCGGCGGCGAGCATCTCGTCCGCCAGCACGCCCATCAGGCCGCGGTGCGCACCGCCGTAGACGAGCGTCAGCCCGCGCTTCGCGATCTCTCGCGACAGCGCCTGGATCGCGGCCACGTCCTCGGGACGACCATCCGAGGACGACAGGAAGACGCACACGCTCTTCATCGAGCGCACCCTACCGCATGCTAGCGTCGCGATGGTGTTGCGCTGGCACGACCGCACGTTCGCCGAGCTGACGACCAACGAGCTGTACGCGATCACGCAGCTTCGCGAGCGCGTGTTCGTCGTCGAGCAGAACTGCGTCTATCTCGATGCCGATGGCCTCGATCTTCTCTCGCGCCACGTGTGGGCCGACGAGGCGGGAGCGCTGCGCGCGTATCTCCGGATCGTTCCCGCCGGCGCTCGGTACACCGAGCCATCGATCGGCCGGGTGATCATCGCCCCCGAGGCGCGCGGCACCGGTCTTGGCAAGGACCTCATGAAGCGCGGGATCGCGGCGGCGGGCGAGGTGCCGATCCGGATCAGCGCGCAGGCGCACCTCGAGAAGTTCTACACTGACCTCGGCTTCGTGCCGGCGAGCGAGCCGTACGACGAGGACGGCATCATGCACCTCGAGATGCGGCGCGGCTGATCACTGCACGGTGTGGACGACCGGCGGCTGCGGCGCGTTCGGATCCACGATCGTGTTCTCGTCGAACGTTCCGTAGAGGCCGACGAGCGGAGCCGCGCCGCCGAGCAACCAGCCGAGCACGGCGATGCCGGTGACGGTCGCGGAGACCGGGCCGATCATGATGTCGCCGGGCGTGCCGCGCGAGGGTGCGGCGCCGGCCTCCGGGCGTGGCTCGTTGCCGGGCGAGGGTACGAGCGGCCGCGTCAGATCCGGATCGCGCGTCCCGTACTGCGGATTGCCCGGCAGCAGCGCGTACTTCGCTGCACCACAGGCCGACAGCAGCACCGCCAGGATCACGATCTTCATGCGCGCCTCCAACGATACAACGATGCAACCAGCAGCCACGCGCCCTCGAGCAGCATGCCGACCGCTTCCCGTTGTTTTGCGACACAGCCGCCCTTTTCCAACATTTTCGCGACCACATCGCAGGTACGAGAGCGGGCTCACGCCGCGCGGCGCCGCCTGGGCGCGGCTCGGTGCCGCGGCGCATCCCTAGCCATATTGGTGCGTTAGCCAGCCGCCCGTCGATTGCGCACGCCCGGCCCGCATGGTTGGATGCAACCACTATGCGGATGATCCTTGTCGGTCCTCCTGGTGCTGGAAAGGGCACGCAGGCTTCCCGGTTGGTCGAGACCTACCGGATTCCCCACATCTCGAGCGGCGACCTCCTGCGCGCCGCGGTGAAGGAGGGCACGCCCCTCGGCATCGAGGCCGACAAGCACATGAAGCTGGGGCACCTGGTGCCCGACGCCGACATGATCGGCATGATCCTCGAGCGCGTCGAGAAGGATGACTGCGCGAAGGGCTTCATGCTCGATGGCTTCCCGCGCACGCGCCCGCAGGCCGAGGCGCTCGACGCCGCGTTGACGAAGGCTGGCTTCGCGCTCGACGCCGTGGTCCTGATCGAGGTGCCCGATGCGCTGCTCGAGGAGCGCGCGTGTGGCCGCCGGAGCGATCCGCAGACCGGCAGGATCTATCACCTCAAGTACGACCCGCCGCCCGCGGACATCGTCGATCGGCTCGTGCACCGCAAGGACGACACCGTCGAGGCCGTGCAGACCCGCGTGCAGAAGTACCACTCGGATACCGCGCCGATCGTGCCGTACTACGAGGACAAGGGCATCCTGAAGCGCGTCGACGGCGTCGGCACGCCGGACGAGATCTCGAAGCGCATCACCGCCGCATTGAAGTCGTAATGGCGGGCTTCGATCACAAGACCATCGATGCGAAGTGGCAGGCGTACTGGGACGACAAGCAGACGTTCCTGACCCCGACGGATCGCACGCGCCCGAAGTACTACGTGCTCGACATGTTCCCGTACCCGTCGGGCGACGGCCTGCACGTCGGGCATCCGAAGGGCTACACGGCGACCGACGTGGTCGCGCGCGCGAAGCGGATGATGGGGTTCAACGTGCTGCGCGTGATGGGCTGGGACAGCTTCGGTCTTCCGGCCGAGCGCCGCGCCGAGCGCACCGGCGAACACCCGAGCGTGATCACCGCGCGCAACATCGCCACGTTCAAGAGCCAGCTCAAGCAGCTCGGCCTGTCGTACGACTGGACGCGTGAGCTCGCGACCAGCGATCCGAATTACTACAAGTGGACGCAGTGGATCTTCGAGGTCCTGTTCGAGCGGAACCTCGCGTATCGCGCAGAGGTCCCGGTCAACTTCTGTCCCGCGCTCGGCACCGTCCTCGCGAACGAGGAGGTCCACGACGGCAAGTACATCGAGACCGGTGATCCCGTCGAGAAGCGGCTGATGAAGCCGTGGATGCTGAAGATCACCGAGTACGCGGATTGGCTCTCGGAGGATCTCGCGGGCCTCGACTGGCCGGCCGGTACGCTCAAGGCGCAGTTCGACTGGGTCGGCAAGTCGATCGGCGCGAACGTCGTGTTCCGCCTGGTCTCGAGCGCCGAGCAGATCACGGTGTTCACCACGCGCCCCGATACGCTGTTCGGTGGCACCTGGGTCGTGCTCGCTCCCGAGCATCCGCTCGTCGATCGGATCACGACGCCGGAGCAGAAGGACGCCGTCGCGGCGTATCGCGCCGAGGTCGGCAAGCGGAGCGAGCGCGATCGCACCACCGAGGCCGCCGATGCGCCGAAGACCGGCGTGGCGACCGGCGCGTTCGCGGTAAACCCGGTCAACGGTGCTCAGATTCCGATCTGGATCGCGGACTACGTTCTCGCGAGCTACGGCACCGGCGCGGTGTTCGCGTGCCCGGCCGGCGACGAGCGCGATCATGCATTCGCGACGAAGTTCGGCCTGCCCATCATCGAGGTCGTGAAGGGCCCCGAGGGGACCGACGTCCAGCAGGCGGCGTTCACCGGCGACGGTCCGCACGTCAACTCCGGGTTCCTCGATGGCCTCGACAACGACGCCGCGAAGACCAAGGTGATCGCGTGGCTCGAGGAGCGCTCGCTCGGCTCGAAGAGCATCCGCTACAAGCTGCGCGACTGGCTGTTCTCGCGGCAGCGCTACTGGGGCGAGCCGTTCCCCACGTACACGACGCCCGATGACTCCGTGCACCTCGTGCCGAAGGACGAGCTGCCCGTCGCGCTGCCGAAGATCGACGAGTACAAGCCGACGCGCGACGGCGCGCCGCCGCTCGCGCGCGCGACGGACTGGCTGCCCTACAAGGGCGGCACGCGCGAGACCAACACGATGCCGCAGTGGGCGGGCTCGTGCTGGTACTACCTGCGCTTCCTCTCGCCGAACCGCGCCGATGTCGCGTGGGACGCCGAGGAGGAGAAGTACTGGATGCCCGTCGACCTCTATGTCGGTGGCAACGAGCACGCGGTGCTCCACCTTTTGTACGCGCGGTTCTGGCACAAGGTGCTGTTCGACGCTGGCCTCGTCTCGACGAAGGAGCCGTTCCAGCGCCTGTTCCACCAGGGCATGATCCACAAGGGCTCGCTCAAGGACCCGGCGTCGAACAAGTACTACGCGTTCGACGAGGTCGAGGAGCGCGAGGGCAAGGGCATCGATCCCGCGACCGCGAACCTCGCGCAGCTCTCGTCCGCGACCTGGTACGCGAAGGGCACCGACACCAAGCTCGAGCCGAAGCTCGATAAGATGTCGAAGAGCCGCTACAACGTCGTCAACCCCGACGACATGGCGAACGAGTTCGGTGCGGACGCGATGCGCATGTACGAGCTGTTCATGGGGCCGCTCGAAGACGGTGTCGAGTGGGAGACCAACGGCGTCGCCGGCACGCGCCGGTTCCTCGATCGCGCGTGGCGCCTGCTCGTCACTCCAGCGGATCCGCAGGCCGACATCACGACCGATACGCTGAGCGGCAAGGTCTCCGAAGACGCGGCCACCGACAACAAGGATCTCGAGCGCGCGCTGCACGCCGCGATCAAGAAGGTCACCTCCGCGATCACGGACCTGCGATTCAACACCGCGATCTCCGAGATGATGGTGTTCGTCAACGAGGCGACGAAGTCGACCGCGATCCCGAAGGCGTGGTTCGAGATGTTCGTGACCATCCTGGCGCCGTTCGCGCCGCACGTGGCCGAGGAGATGTGGCAGCGGCTGGGCCACACCGAGTCTCTCGCGTACGCGCCATGGCCGAAGCACGACGAGGCGAAGCTGACGAAGGACGTCATGGTCATCGCCGTGCAGGTGATGGGCAAGCTCCGCGGTCAGATCGAGGTCGCGCCCGATGCGACCGAGGCGACCATCCTCGCGGCGGCGAAGGCCGACGACAAGGTGCAGGCGTTCCTCGACGGCAAGGCGATCAAGCGCGAGATCTACGTCAAGGGCCGGCTCGTCAACCTCGTGGTGTGACACCGCGGGGCGGTTCGAGCATCCGAGCGCTAAGGGTGCTCGAGGATGTCGAGCGCCTTCACCGCCACGTGCCAGCGATCGGTGGTGAAGCCGGCGCGGCCCGCGGGGAGCGGTACCGATGCAGACGCCGTGATGCGGGCCGCCGCGTTGAACACCATCGAGCACGTGACGGCAGCGAGCGCACCGGAGGCTCCGGTGGTGACCACGGTTGCGCGGAGCTGCATCGTGTTGACGCCGGCCGCGGGCGCCTGTGTGTGAGGGTCTCGAAGCAGGTCGCCCTCGACGATCCCCAGGAAGCCGCCGGCGACGTCGAACTGGTAGCGACAGCCGACATCGGTAAGCGCCGTCGCGTCGGGACTCGCACGCACCCACATCGTGACGGCACCGAACCCGGCGTGGAGATCGATGGTCAGCTTCGCGTCGTACGTGGTGACGCTCTGGCCTTCGAGCGGTAGCGCTGCGATCGTGGTCGCGAGCGCGGTGGGATCGCCGATCAGCTCGCCGGGGCTCGCGGCCCATCCGGGTTCGGTGCCGCGCGGACGCCAGAGTGCGGTGTCGAGCGCCACGCTGGTGAACGACATGAAGCAGTGGCGACGATCGCCGACGGCGGCCGGGAACGGATCGCACGCGTCGGGGATCCCATCGATGTCGGTATCCGTGATCGGAATGTCGAGGGGACACGGATCGATCTGATTGATCACCGTGTCGCCATCCTCGTCCTCGAGGGCATCGGCCATCGCGACGACGCACGGATCGTCGTCGTCGGGGATCCCGTCACCGTCGAGATCGGTCCCGCTCGCATCGATGTCTGCATCCGCCACCACGTCGGCGTCGGGGTCATCCGAGGATGACCGCTGCAGGCCAAAGGCGATGTTACAGCCACCGGCCAGGGCAATCGCCCCGAGCCAGTAGCGCATCCATCACCGTAGCACGATCACGCCGCTGAGCGTCGCGTGAGCTAGGGGCGGTCCGTCACGTAGAGCGACGTGATCGTCGTGTCCCAGCGATCGGTCGTGAAGCCGACGCGGCCGGGAACCAGCGGGACCATCGCCGTCGACGTCAGCACGGGGGAGGAGTTGATCGTGAACCGACAGGTCGCGAGCACGTTCGCGCCGAGCGTCGCGAGCGAGCCCTGGATGCGCAGTCCGTTCGCCGTACCCGGTGTGAACGCGAGCGGCTTCTGATCCTTGAATCCGCCCGGCGTCGTGACGCCGACGGTGCCCGGTCCACCCGTCGTCGTGGACTCGAGGTGGCAGCCGACGTCCGCGATGGTCGACGTTGTCGGATCGGCGCGAAGCCACAGGGTGATGCCGCCGCTCTTGCCGTGGGTCGTGAACGTGAACACGCCCTGATACGTGGTCACGTTCGCTCCCTCGAGGGATGTCGCCGCGATCACCGTGGCGATGTCGTTACCCGCTGGAATCGCTCGTAGTAGGCCGGGATTCGCCGACCAGGATATCTCGGGCGAGGCGCGAGGCAGCCAGAGCAAGCTGGCGAGCTGCGGCTCGACGAACGACATCACGCACAGATGATGATCGCCGGGCGTCGACGTGAACGGATCGCACGAGTCCAGGATGCCATCGCCGTCTGCATCGCCGCTCGGGGACCCATTGAACGGGCACGGATCCGTCGCATTCGGATCGCCGTCGCCGTCGTCGTCGGTCGCGTCGTCCGCGGGCGAGACGATGCAGGTGTCCAGCGAGTCATCGATGCCGTCGCCGTCGCGATCCACGATCATCAGATCGACGACATCCGGCGCCGCGTCGACGGGGGAATCGTCGTCGCGATGCAGCCCGAACACGAGGTGGCAGCCGCTCAGAACAACAGCGATCGCCAGCCACCTCACGCCTTCACGATATCAGGCCGCGGCCTGGCCCGCCGTCAGCTCGCCTGCGCTCTGCGTCTCGCGCGCGGTCTGCACGGCCGTGGTCAGCGCCTTCTCGGCACCGACGAGCGCGTCGTTGCCCGCATCGTCGAGCTTCTGCACGAGCTTGCGCGCGAACCGCAGGGTGCCGGCCGCCAGCTTCTCGGCGAGCTCGAGGCCGCTGTCGATCGCCGAGCGCAGCTCCATGCGCGCGTCCTGGAGGACGGCGACGGCGGTGTGCTGGCTGCGATCCGCGACGTCGAGCGCGAGGTGCAGCGCAGACTTCGGTTCGGACTTGGAGGATTCCAGCTTCGATTCGGTCTTGGTGGTGGCCTTCATGCACTCGATCTTAAGACGCACCGCGTCATTGGACCAGAGGGCTGCTGCTGACAGCCTCTAACGCGGTGTGTCAAGCTGGTGTGGTTGTTGAGGAATGAGTAGAGTGCTCCCCATGGAGCGCGAGTTCATCCCGATCAACGTGGCGGTGCTGACCGTCTCCGATACGCGGACCCTCGCGACCGATACCTCGGGCAAGTTGATCGAGGACCGGATGCGCGAGGTCGGGCATCACGTGGTCACGCGCGTGGTCGTGATCGACAGCGAGATCCAGATCCGTGCGCAGCTCGCGGCGTGGATCGCGGATCCCGGCGTCGACGTGGTGATCGCGACGGGCGGCACCGGTGTGACTCCGCGCGACGTCACGCCCGAGGCACTCGCGCCGCTCGTCACGAAATCGATCCCCGGGTTCGGCGAGCTGTTTCGCTGGCTGTCGTTCGAGGAGATCGGAGCATCGACGATCCAGAGCCGCGCCGAGGCCGCGCTGTGCGGATCGACGTACGTGTTCCTGCTCCCGGGCTCGACCGGCGGCGTGCGCCTGGGGCTCGAGAAGATCCTCGTCCCGCAACTCGACCACCGCGTGAAGCCCTGCAACTTCGTGATGCTGCTCCCGCGGATCAAGAACGAGCCGACCGGTCGCGGCTAGGCGATCGTCGTCGATCCGACGACGTGTCGTACAGGTGCGGCGCGTCAGCGACCTGCGCGCAGAGGCAGAACTCCGCGTGAACACACGGTGGCGTGACGACCTGTCTCAGAGACTTGCAATAGAGTTGCATCTGCGGTTGGCGAAGAAAGCCCGCAGGATTACATCTGCTGTCTTGATTACTCACCGCGTGTCGCTGTGCGATCAGGGCTACACGTCGCACACGGTCGCAGGCTTGCCCCACACGGGATCACCTTTTGCGTGTTCGCGCTTACGATGTCAGGAGGCACGTGTATCCGCGCGTTCCGGGTACGCGTGTGTGCTTGCGCGAGCTGACAGCAAAACCGCCGTGATGCGCTCAGGTTGTGCAAAGGCACGTGGCATCCGCGGTGAAGACAAGGAGGGCAATGATGAAGTGCCGTCCATCTGCCTCCTGTTCGCTGGCCACACTGCTGTTCGCGATCGCAGCCTGTCAGGGTGGCGATCCTGCGGGATCCGGAGATCCCAAGGATGATCCTTCGGGAACGCCTTCTGATGTGCAGACCGCACTCGATGGGCTCCCCGATACAACGGTGCTGATGGCGACCGAGGACGGCCTCCCGACGTACATCGTCGGTGAGCTCGCGAAGGTCGGCGCGATGCAGACCGATGACGCGGCCGCGGCCGACGCCATGCTGCGCACCGCGCTACCGCCGATCCTCAAGGTGTTCCGCCTGACCACGCCGGAGCTCGCGCTCCGCAAGATGAACGTGGACGAGAACGGTCACCGCCACTTCCGCTACGCGCAGATGCACAACGGCCTCCCGGTGATCGGTGGCGACCTCGTGGTTCACGTCGACATCAAGGGCGCCATCTACTCGGTCAACGGCAGCGCGCGCGGCGATATCGACGCGACGATGGGCGCCTCGCCGATCTCGGTCAGCCAGGCGATGTCGACGATCAACGGCGATGGCCGGTTCGCGGGCCTCACGGTTCGCGACCAGCGCAGCGTGTATCTGCAGACCGATGACGGTGCGATGCACAAGGCGTACGAGACCACGGTCACCGGCATGCGCGGCCAGAACCCGGCGCGCGACAAGGTCTATGTCGATCAGGACTCCGGCGCGATCGTCGCGGTCTATCCGCAGATCTACTTCGCCGAGAATCGGAAGGTCTACAGCGCGAACAACGGCTCCTCCACGCCGGGCACGCTGAAGCGCAGCGAAGGGCAGGCGGCGACCGCCGACGTCGATGTCAACGCGGCGTACGACGGCACCGGCAGCACGTGGGAGGGCTACCACGCGTTCTGGAACCGCGACTCGTATGACAACGCAGGCGCGGTGCTCATCAGCTCCGTCCACTACTCCACGAACTACTGCAACGCGTACTGGGACGGCACGCAGATGGTGTACGGCGACGGTTCGTCGTCGCAGGGCTGCGGTCCGCTGGCGCGCGGTCTCGACGTCACGGCGCACGAGCTCACGCACGCGGTCACCGAGCGCGAGTCGGGCCTCGTGTACAGCGGCGAGCCCGGCGGCATGAACGAGGCGATGTCTGACATCTTCGCGTCGTTCGTCGAATCGTGGACCGATGGTGGAAAGAACGGGAGCCTCCCGATCTCGACGAACACGTTCCTCGTCGGCGAGGACATCATCTCGGGCGGCCTTCGCTCGATGTGCGATCCGGCGTCGGATGGCGCGTCGAAGGACATCTGGACGAGCAGTGTCGGCAGCGCCGATGTTCACTACAGCTCGGGCGTGCCCAATCTGATGTTCTGCCTGCTGGTCAAGGGTGGTCACCACCCGCGCAACAAGACCACCACGGTGGTCACCGGCGTCGGCATGGAGAAGGCGATCCGCATCCTCTACAAGGCGCAGACCGACATCCTGACCTCGAGCTCGAAGTTCGCGACGGTGCGCACGGCGATGGAGCAGGCGGCGACGTCGCTCGGCTACGACCAGGCCACGAAGGCCGCGGTCGGTTGCGCGTGGGCCGCGGTTGCGGTCGGCACGGCGCCGGCGACGTGCGGCGGTAGCGGCGGCGGCGGCGGTGGTGGCGGTGGCGGCACCGGTACGCTGACGAACAACGTCGGCATCTCGGTCGCCGGTGCGCAGGGCAGCTCGGCGACGTGGACGCTCGCGGTTCCCGCGGGGCAGTCGACGCTGACGTTCACGATCGCGGGCGGCACCGGCGACGCAGACATGTACCTCGGCGCGGTCGGCACGCAGCCGACGACGACCTCGTACACCTGCCGCCAGTACGTCAACGGCAACACCGAGACCTGCACCGTCACGAACCCCGCGGCCGGTACCTACTACGTGATGCTCAACGGCTACGCCGCCTTCTCGGGCGTGACGCTGAAGGGCGCGTACGTGGCGGGCGGTGGTGGTGGCGGCGGCGGCGGTGACCCGTTCCTGACCAACGGCTCGGCGGTCACCGGCATCGCCGGCGCGACGAGCAGCGCACAGTACTGGCGGATCACGGTGCCCGCGGGCAAGACGCTCACCATCAAGACCAGCGGCGGCACCGGCGACGCCGACCTCTACACCCGGGCCGGCTCGCGGCCGACCACCACGACCTACGCGTGTCGCCCGTACCTCAACGGCAACGCGGAGACCTGCACGACGGCGAGCACGGTGGCCGGCGACTACTACGTGATGGTCCGCGGCTATGCCACCTTCTCGGGGCTGAGCCTGATCGCCGGCTACTGACGTGGTAGCGTCCTACCCGATGCGGGACCTAGCAAAGCTTCTGGCCCTCGGGTTTGGACTGTCGGCATGCGGCGGTGGTGGCGCCGGAAAGATCATGGCGGATACGCCGATCCTCCCGTACCAGGCGCCAGACATCGACGAGCTCACCGGGATCGATCCCGACGAAGAGCCCGCTCAGGCGCCCGAGCCCGCACCGGCTCCGGCGCCTGCGCCGGCTCCCGCGGCTGCCGCTCCGGCGCCTGCTCCGACTCCGGCGGCGACGCCCGCGAAGGCGACCCCCGCTCCGAAGGCGACCCCGAAGGCGACGCCCAAGGCGCCCGCACCGAAGGCGCCCGCGAAGCCGACCGCTGAAAAAGCCGGCTAGCTACGGAGGCCGTGCTTGCGCAGCAGCGTGAGCAGGTACGGCCGATCCATCCGCGCGACACGAGCCGCCTCGGAGGCGTTGCCGTTGGTGCGCGCGATCAAGTCTCTCAGATACTCGGCCTCGAAGCGCGTGAGCGCGGCGGCGCGAGCGTCGCGGTAGGCGGCGATATCGCGGTCCGGAGCGCGCGCAGCGGCGAGTGGCTCCGCGCGGTCGCCACCGAGATCGAGCTCGCCCATGACGATCGCGGCCTCGACCACGTTGCGGAGCTCGCGCACATTGCCGCTCCACGGATGGGCCTTGAGCGCGGCGATCGCCGGCGCGAGCGGGCCGAGCTCGGAGACGCCGGTGAGCCGCTCGACGAAGTGCGCGGCGAGCGGCGCGATGTCCTCGGGGCGCTCGCGCAGCGGCGGGATCAGGATCTTCGCGACGGCGAGGCGGTAGTAGAGATCCGCGCGGAACCGACCGGCGTTGACCTCGGCGCGGAGATCGCGATGCGTGGCGGCGAGGATGCGCACGTCGACGGCGATCGACTGCGCGCCGCCGACGCGGGTGAACGCGCGACGCTCGAGCACGCCGAGCAGCGCGGGCTGGACCTCGAGCGGCAGCTCGCCGATCTCGTCGAGCAGCACGGTGCCGCCCTGAGCGCGCTCGAATGCACCGGTCCGGCGCTGATCGGCGCCCGTGAACGAGCCCTTCTCGTGGCCGAACAGGATCGAGGAGATCAGCGTGGCCGGCATGGAGCCGCAATCGACGACGACGAGCTCGGCGGTGCGGCGTGGGCTCGCCTCGTGGAGCGCGCGGGCGACCACCTCCTTGCCGGTGCCGGTCTCGCCCTGGATCAAGACCGAGGAGTCGACGCGCGCGAGCTTGTGCACGAGGCGCGCGACCTCGCGGATCGCATCGCTGTCACCGACGAGATCGGCGGGGCGCGGCGCATCGGTCTGCGGTGGTGCGACGCTCGAACCGGCATCGTCGACGGCGATCGTGGTGTCGCCGAGCTTCAGGCGAGTGCCGGCGGGGACGATCGCGCGTTCGATGCGCACGCCGCCGACCCAGGTGCCGTTGCGGCTGCCGAGATCGAAGACCTGGACGCCGCTCGCGGTGCGGCGCAGCTCGAGGTGATAGCGGCTGACCGTGGGATCGGTGAGGACGATCGCGTTGTCCTCGCTGGTTCCGATCGCGATCGACGCGGCGTCATCGGGAGCGTGCTGCGCGCCGGCATCCGGCCCGGCCTCCACCGTGATCCGCAGCCGGTGCACCATGCGCACCGGGCGGGGCTGGAGCCGCGTTCGCGGCGAGTCGTCCATCATTCCGAGGGTACCAGCCTGGTGCACGAGCCATGCCTGTGGGATGGCGCCATCAGAGGAAGGCACGTAGTGTGCAGCGGCGACCGGTTGGAGGTCTTCATGCGTTGCATCGTCCGTAGTTTGATCGCGATCGCCGTCACCACGGGTGTGGCGAGCGCGGCGACGTTCTCGCCGGTCGCGGATTTTGGCGCGAACCCGGGTGCGCTCAAGGCGTACGACTACATTCCCGACGGGCTCGCGGCCAACGCGCCGCTCGTCGTCGTGCTGCACGGGTGCACGCAGACGGCGATGGCGATGCAGAGCGGTGGCTGGGACACCCTCGCGGATCAGTACGGCTTCGCGGTGCTGTTCCCCGAGCAGCAGACGGCGAACAACCCGGTGCGCTGCTTCAACTGGGCGGGCGAGTACGGCGACCTCGCGAACCTCACGCGCGGGCAGGGCGAGAACGCCTCGATCATGGCCATGGTCGACAAGGAGATCGCGCTGCACGCGATCGATCGCGATCGCGTGTTCGTCGTCGGCCTCTCGGCCGGCGCGGCGTTCACCGCGGTGATGCTCGCGACCTATCCGGATCGCTTCGCCGCCGGCTCGATCATGGCGGGGCTGCCGTACCGATGCGCGACCAGCGTCAACGAGGCGTACAGCTGCCAGAACCCCGGCGTGATGAAGACGCCCGCGCAGTGGGGAGACCTCGTGCGCGCGGCGGATCCGGGCTTCTCGGGAACGTTCCCCCGCGTGCAGATCTGGCAGGGCACGTCGGATACCACCGTGGCGCCCGCGAACGGCGACGAGCTCGTCAAGCAGTGGACGAACGTGCACGGCGCGGATCAGATTGCCGACGACACCGAGACCATCGGGATGGCCACGCGCACCGCGTACACGAAGGGCGGGACCACCGTCGTCGAGATGTACAAGATCGCGGGCATGGGCCACGGCATCGCCGTTGGCGCGGATGCCGGCGGCGCATGCACCGCGACCACGGCCGCATTCTTCCTCGATGTGAAGGTGTGCTCGACGCGGCGCACCGCCGAGTTCTTCGGCCTCCTCGGCGGCGGTGGCAGCGGTAGCGGCAGTGGCGGCGGCGGTGGCGACGGCGGCGGCGACGACGATGCGAGCCCGGGCGGCAATGGCGGCTGCGCGGCGACCGGCGGCGCGGGCCTGGTGATCGCGCTCGCGGCGCTCGGCCTCCGTAGGCGCCGACCCACGCTCGTGGTCTGAGCCTGTTGGCGCGATCCAACAGCGCGCGAGCGATCCTCGCGATGCTGCTGTCGATCGCGCGGGGCACGGTCCTTGTAGGGCGTGCGCGCATGCAGATCGCCCGCTCGCTCGTTCTCGTCTCGGCCGTGCTGTGCTCCGCGCGCTCGGCCCACGCGGCTCTCACCACGGTGACGGGCTTCGGCACCAACCCCGGCGGCCTCGCGATGTACGAGTACGTGCCCGCCGCACTGCCGACCGGGCGACCGATCGTCGTGGTGCTTCACGGCTGCACGCAGACCGCGGCGTCGATGGAGAGTGCTGGCTGGAACCAGCTCGCCGATCAGTACAAGTTCACCGTGCTGTATCCCGAGCAGCAGACGGCGAACAATCCGGTGCGCTGCTTCAACTGGGCCGGCGAGTACGGCGACACGGCGAACCTCGTGCGCGGGCAAGGCGAGAACGCCTCGATCATGCAGATGATCGACAAGTCGATCGGGAGCCACGGCGGCGATGCGAGCAAGGTGTTCGTCGTCGGGTTCTCCGCGGGCGCCGGGTTCACCTCGGTGATGATCGCGACCTACCCCGAGCGCTTCGCGGGCGCGGCGATCATGTCTGGTCTGCCGTATCGCTGCGCGACCTCGGTCAGCGGCGCGTACAGCTGCCAGAGCCCGGGCGTGACGAAGACGCCGGCGCAGTGGGGCGACCTCGTGCGCGCCTCGCACGCCGGTCCATACCCGCGCGTCCAGATCTGGCACGGCTCGACGGACTCCACCGTGGTGCCGATGAACGAGGTCGAGCTCGTCAAGCAGTGGACCAACGTGCAGGGCATCGACGACGTCGCCGATGCCACCGAGACCATCGGCATGGCAACGCGCACCGCGTACACGTCGGCGAGTGGCACCGTGCTCGTCGAGGCGTACAAGGTCACGGGCATGAGCCACGCGATCGCGGTGGGTGCGGATCCGTCGGGCGCGTGCACGGCCACCGCAGGCCAGTACTTCGAGGATCGCGGCATCTGCGCGACGCGGCGCGCGGCCATGTTCTTCGGTCTGCTCGGTGGATCCGGCCCCGGTCCGGGAACCGACACCACCGCGCCGACCGTGGCGATCCAGACTCCCTCCGACGGCGACACCGTGAGCGGGCAGGTGACGGTGGTCGTCGCGGCCAGTGATGACGTGGCTATCGCGAGCGTGAGCCTGACCGTCGACGGTGCGGATGTCGGCGCGGCGGATATCGAGGCGCCATATCAGTTCACGTGGGACGCGAGCGCGCCGGGGGAGCATGCGCTCGTGGCGATCGCGCGCGACACCGCCGGCAACTCGGCGACCGCGCATACGACCGTCACCGTGCCGGGCCCCGGCGGTGGTGGCAGCAACAGCGGCGGCGATGACGACGCCACGGGTGGTGCGAAGGATCTTCCGGGCTGCTCGCTCGACGCGGGCGGTGGTGGTGCGGGAGCGGGCTCCCTCGTGCTCGGTGTCGCGGCGCTGCTCAGAATTCGCCGCCGACGCCCGTCGCGCTGACCAGCACGCGCGCGCGACGGTGCCGGTAGTACAGAACAAACGCGGTGACGCTTGTCGCGGCCGCCACCCCGAGCGCGATGTTCGCGGTCAGTCCCCACCGCCGGCCCCGATCCTCGATCGACGTGAGCGCGGAGTAGTCGTGCATGTCGGGCTGCGCGCGCAGCTCGTCCCAGTCGTGCTGGGCGATGTTGAAGCGCCAGGCCGAGAACGCGCCGCCGGCAACCAGAACGCCGGTCGCGATCGCCCATGTCGACCAGCGTGCGGGAACGCTCGGCCGGTCATCGACGAGTCGCGCCAGCGGTGTCGCGAGCGCATTGACCGCGATCGGCGCGGGCGGAACGTCGTGGAACACGACGTTGCCGTTCGCATCGAGCGCGGCGACCTCGATCGCGGTCGCCCCCGTGGGCACGGCCATGCGCAGCGCGGCGCGGTCGACAAGATCGCGACGTCCACTCGCATCGGTGACGGTGAGCGCGATGCCGCGCACCAAGCCGAGCGCATCGGCATCGACCAGAAAGCTGACGGCGCCGTTGACCGCGATCACGGAGATCCGGAGCCGCGTCGCGCGCCGCCTCGCCGCATCGAGCGGCGCGACGAGCTTCGGCGATGTCCCCTCGGGCAGCGTGGCCGCCGGCCGGACAGCGAGGGCGCGCAGAAAATGATCCTCGGCGACCGCGCCGCGATCGAGCCCGGCCGCCAGCCGCCCCGCGTACATCTGCAGCTCGACGAACCGATCCGGAGAGCGCGCCCCACCCGCCGCGATCACGGCATCCACCGCCGCGAGCGCATGCTCGTAGTCAAGCGTCGCCTCGAGCCGCCTCGCCTCGTCGAGATCATCGGCGCGCGCAACCGCGACCATAGCGAGGATCAGGCCAAAGGCCACGACACGCACGGTCAGCAGCTTGTCCGGTAAAGGGTGTCCGGTAAAGGGGACGCTTTCAACTTAGACAACGAGCGATCGCCAACTGCGGCTTGTCCGAAAGGGCGGCTTGTCCGAAAGGGGACGCTTTCAACTTAGACAACTAACGATCGTCTGCGACGTGGTTTCGCGACGTTCGCGATCGCAAGTTTACCAAGTTGAAAGCGTCCCCTTTCGGACACCTTTCGGACACCCCTTTCGGACACCCTTTCGGACATCCGCTTTCGGACACTTTTCGGACAACGCGCCTCGGCGCACTACCAGGTCAGCATGACCGGCTTGGCGGCGCGGCCGGCGGGAACGTCGATGGTCAGGGTCTTGCTGCGGCCATCGACCAGGACGGCGCGGATCTTGTGGCGGCCGGACGGGAGCGGCCGCCCCAGGATCGGGGTCAGGTCGAGCAGCTTGCCGTCGACGTAGATGCGGGCGTAGGGCTTCGAGTCGATGCTGATCGTGCCGGGTCTCGGCGCGCGCGCCGAGTCGGGTGGCATCTGTACGTCCTCCGCCGCGTCCGGTGCGATCGGGGCCGCCGGCGTTGCGTCTGCGACCGTCGCATCGGGCGGGGTGACGCCCGCGGCCGCATCGGGCGCCACGCTGGCCGCCTTGTCGCGGCCCGAGACGACCATGACGAGCGTGATCACGGCGAGGACGAGCAGGCCGGCGGCCATGATCATCGGCGCGCGACTCGGGCCGCGGGGCGTGACCTCGGTCGGCGCGGCGTCGATCGGCCGCGTCACCGATTCCACGCGGGACTGCGCCGCCGCGATCACGCGTGCCTGGCGGGTACGCTGGGCCGTCAGCTCGTCCGTGGACGTCACCACCGCCGCGATCTGCGCTGCCGACGCGAGACCGCCGTGCGCCGCCAACGCATCGGTCAACGCCATCGCCAGCGCGGCCGCGTCGGCATAGCGCGCGGTGCGCTCGCGCGAGAGGGCGCGAGCGATCACGTCGGCGATGGCGCCGGGGATCGCGGGGTCGGCTTCGTCGGCGCGCGGGATCGGATCCTCGAGGATCGCGCGGGCGGCGAGGTAGTCGCTCGCGCGCTTGAACAGGCGCTGGTGGGTCGCGAGCTCGTAGAGCACGATGCCGAGCGCGAACACGTCGCAGCGCCGATCGAGGGGCTCGCCGAGGAGCTGCTCGGGCGCCATGTACTGGGTCTTGCCTTTGATCGTGCCGGCCTCGGTCTCGGAGGCGCCGCGCACCTTCGCGACGCCGAAGTCGAGGACCTTCACGGCGCCGGCGGAGGTCACGAACAGGTTCGAGGGCGAGACGTCGCGATGCACGAGGCCGGCGGGTGAACCGTCGGCATCGCGCAGCTCGTGCGCGTGGTGCAGGCCAGCGCACGCTTGCACGATGATCGCGGAGGCGACGCGCAGCTCGCCGAGGCGGTCGGGGTCGCGGGGGCGCGCGATCAGCTCGGTGACCGGCACGCCGTCGAGGTACGGCATCGCGAGGAAGTACTCGCTGCCATCGCGCCCCAGCTCGTGGACCTCGCAGATGTTCGGGTGGTCGAGGCGCGAGACGAGCTTGCCCTCGTCGAGAAACATCGCCACGAAGGCGGGCGAGGCGACGAGCTCGGGCAGCAGGCGCTTGACGACCACGGTCTTCTCGAACCCGGCCTCGCCAGCGAGGCGGGCGAGGTGGATCTCGGCCATGCCGCCGAGCGCGAGCTGGCCGATCAGCTGATACCGGCCGAGCTGCGTCGGAGCGGGACGTGCCTCCGCCACCGGATCGACCTGGTACGATGCCACGGCCTCGTACTATGCCGTGGAACGTCGCTCTCTGCGTGCTCGTGATGACCGGCTGCGTGTTCAGCGCGGACTACGGCGGCGGGCGCTATCGCTGCCGTGACGGCGTGTGCCCCGACGGCCTGGTCTGCACGGCGGACCAGCGGTGCGTCGCGAGCCCCGCGATCGATGCCGCGCCGGGCGACGCGACCGCTGACGCGATGGTCGACGCACGCCTCGCCGCACTGACCTGCGCCGATCCGGGTCCGATCTCGACGGCGGGCAGCACCGAGATGGGCACCACCGCGGGCCGCACGTCGACGATCTCCGCCTCGTGCGGCGGCTTCGTCATGAACGGTGCCGATGCGGTGTATCGCCTCACCGTGGCCGCGGCGGGCGATCAGTACCTGATCGGCATCACCGGCGTGAAGGCGTACGTGATCACGCCGTGCAGCGTCACGCCGACGACCCCGGTGTGCCTCGGCAACTCGTTCGCAACGGCAGGCAACCCGATCTCCGTGACGGCTGGGTTCGCGGGCCCGCACTACATCATCGTCGATCACGAGAGCCCCGCCACGAGCGGTGTGTACACGCTCACGGTCACGAAGCAGTAGTCACTCGCATGCACGCCGGCATGGCGTCACGCGGTCGAGCGCATCCTGCAGATCGGTGATCGCGAGTGACTTCGCGAACTCGCGGCACGACGGCAGCGAGCGCAGGGTCGCCACGCACTGCTTCGCGAGGTCCTCGTTGACCTTCGGGCAGTTCTTGATCGACAGCTTCTTCGGCATCTGCCGCATGGTCGCCTCGATCTGGTCGCAGGTCGCTGCCGAGCCCACGCCGCACCCGACCTCGTACCGACACACGGCGCCGAACATCGCGACGATCTGCGGATCGACGAGCGTCTCGGGCAACGGTCGGCCGAGCGGCTCGCTCCCGCTACCACGTCCCGCGCTGCCGCTACCGCCCGCCGGCTCCGTGATGCCGCCGCGCCGAACGAGGGCGACCACGATCAGCACCGCCGCGGTGCTCGCCAGCGCGATCGCCACGACCGGCAGCACGCGCGGCCTCCGCTCCGGCACCACGGGTTCGTCCGTCAGGTCGCGCCGGCCGAGCACCGCGTGGCAGTGCTTGCAGTGGCGAGCGACCTGATGGATCTCCCGGCCGCACTTCGGGCACGCGACTCTCAACCCACCAACGGTAGCGCGCCCTGTTGGCCCGTGCCCACAGATGGCCAGCGCCAACAGCGGATCTACAGGTGCCCACAGGCTCCGGCGCTGGTACGCGCATTGCTCGTCGGGCGGCGCATGCGTCACGCGTTGCTATTGGTGTTGATGGGTTGCCAGCTCGGCGGCACGGGCCACCCGGGTGGCGAGGACGACGACGGCCCCGTCGTCGATCCGACGGCGTGCGCACTGGCGATGGCCGGCGCGCCGCTCGCGCCCGCCGGCTACGACTTTCACGACGGCATCGGCGCCGCGCCCCGCAACAAGTGGGACGGCGTCTCGATGCCGCAGCCCGGGGACGCGATGTATCCGGGTGGCCGCTACCGCTCGCTCGCCGCCGACGCGAACGGCTCGATGCACCCGGGATGCTCGACGGTGGGCCTCGCGTACACGCCCGCCGCGATCGCCGGCTACCCGTGCGCTGCGCGAGAGTTCCCGTTCCCCGCGGGCGCCACCGAGGACACGACGAAGCCGATCGTCATCCTCGTCCACGGCAACTCCGAGTCACCGACCGGCTGGATGAAGTTCGTGCACGCGGATCCATCGTCGCTGATGTTCCCCGCCGACACCGTCGCGCGCGACCAGCTCGCCGAGCTGCTCCCCGCCGCCGGCTTCCGCACGATCGCGGTCGATTTCCGCACGGACCTGATCGACGACCCGAACAGCCCCGAGGGCAAGGACACCGGCAACACGCCGAAGAACGCCGATCACGGCTGGAACGTTCCGATCCTGCAGGGGCTGATCAAGCGCGTCGCGATCGCGAACCCGGGCCGCGAGCTCTCGGTGATCGGATTCTCGCTCGGCGCCACGTCGGTGCGCGATGCGCTGCGGCGCCTGTGGGTCGAGAAGCAGGACGGCACATGGGACATCAACATCCTCGAGCGCGTGCACGACGTGATCGTCGCCTCGGGCGCGAACCACGGCGTCGTCAGCTTCGCGAAGCAGTGCGGCGTCAACCTCACGATGCGCGGCACGGTCACGTGTCAGATGGGTCAACGCAACCAGTACACCGCGACCGCGTTCCATCGCCCGCTCAACGGTCCGCCGATGACCACCGACAACGGCCAGTTCGGCGGCTGGTGGGAGACGCCGTGCGCCGACGGTGACTACGCGTTCGGCAAGCGCGGCGCCTGTGGCAAGCACGTCGTGCAGTACACGACGATCACGATGAAGGACCTGACGAACGGCACGCAGCAGGACGAGTTCGTCTCCGAGCACGCGTCGCGCCTCTACCCCACCGCGTGCGCTGCGAACCAGCTCGACGGCCTCACCGACTTCGACACGAGCGGCTACTTCTACAACGGCTTCTTCCGCAATCACTACGGCGCCGTGCGCAGCGCGGCCGGCCTCGCGAAGATCACCGCGGCACTGGAGGACTGAGATGCGTACGATCATCACCACGCTCCTGCTCGCGAGCTCCGCGATCGCCTCGGCGGACACCGAGATCGAGTTCCCGCCGGAGTCGGCGCGCCGGCCGACGGTCGCCACCGCCCCCGAGGTGGAATCATCCGAGGCCGAGGTCACGACCAAGGTCGACGCACCCGTCGTCAAGAAGCTGTGGATCGAGCCCTACGGCGCGATCGCGGGCGGTCTGCACCTGCAGAGCCTGCACCAGCCCGCGGACGTCGAGACCAGCGGCCAGAATCCCACCGTCGCCGTCTCGCGTCTCGGCCTGCGTGGCGGCGCCGGCAAGTACATCACGTTCGCGAGCGAGTTCGAGGCATCGCTCGGTGGCCCGATGGGCTACGGCGCGAGCGTGTGGGAAGGCCAGGCCGCCCTCGCGGTCCGCGATCAGTACCTGCGCTACACGCGCGCGGGGGTCTCGTTCGCCGCGGGCCGCATCGCCGACCCTGCGAGCTACGACTACGTCTCGAAGAACCTCGGCGATCTCCTCTACACGGATCTCTACACACGTGATCCACTGCTCTACTCGGGTGCCGATCGCGGCAACGGGTTGTTCGCGAGCTACGACATCACGAAGCACCTGACCGTCGCCGGCACGTTCCACTCCACGAACCCCACCGGCATCACCGGCACGCTCGCGATCGGCGGCAAGCTACAGCCGTTCGATCGGCCGTTCTATCTGGCCGCCGCGCAGGTCGGTAACTCGCAGAACAATCTCCCCGATCAGAACCTGCACATCTACTTCGGCTCGCCCTCGGTGATGTTCCACAGCGAGCACGTCGAAGCGAAGGCCGAGGTCCAGATGTACAGCCTCGACACGCAGGAGGCGATCAACAGCGACCAGACGATCCGCGGCTACAACCTGCGGCTCGGCTTGCGCGGGCACCTCCCGACCTCGATCGGCACCGTGTCACCGTTCGCGAACGTGTCGCGCAACAAGAACGAGATCCTCGACCCCACGGACTCGAAGTACCGCCTCCCCGATCTGTTCAAGAGCTACACGTTCTCGGTCGGTTCGGATCTCGACATCACGAAGCACGCCGGTATTGGCGGCTCGTACGCGATCGTCGATACGCGCGAGCCTGATCAGCACGTGCGCGAACACTACCTGAACATCGGGACGAGCTACTGGATCGAGGACAGCGTCGCCGTCGGCGTGCGCGGCTCGATCTTCGCGCAGCAGATCAGCGGCGAGACCATGACCACCGGCGCGCGCTCCGTGTTCGTGACCGCGCGGCTCGTGCTGAACTGAGTCCCCGCCATTCGGCGCAGATCGTGCGCGATTTCGATCGAGCTCCGCCCTCGCAGCAAGGCCCGACGCTGGTGCATGCTGCGTCGATGTGGAAACGGATCCTCGTGCCTCACGACTTCTCGGAGTCGGCCGCGCATGCCGTCGCGATCGCCGAACACGAGGCGCGCGCGCACGGCGCGCACATCGTGCTGCTCCACGTCGTGGAGCTGGTGCCGCACTTCGGTCGCGACACGACGATGATGGTCCGCCCCGGAACGACGGAGCACGTGAGCGTCACGAGCTACTACCTCGAGCAGGGCGCGGCCGAGCTGGCGCCGATCGTCGCCGCGCTCCGGGCGTCGGGGATCGAGGTCACGGTCGATGTCCGCGCCGGAGTTCCTGTCGAGGAGATCCAGCGCTGCGCCGCGGAGCGTGCCGTCGATGTGATCGTGATGGGGACACACGGGCGTACCGGGTTCCGTCGCATCCTGACCGGCAGCGTGGCCGAGCGCGTGGTGCGGACGAGCTCGGTTCCGGTGCTGACCGTACGCCATCCCGACTCGCCGACCCCGTAGCTCCGACGCTCAGGGCAGCGGGCGGAACTTCGCGGTGAAGTGGCGCAGGAACGCCGGCTCTTCGACGATCTCGACGCCGCGGAGTGCGGTGCGCCGCTCCACGATCTCCGCGATGCCCTCGATCACGTAGTCGAAGTGGGCCTGCGTGTAGACGCGGCGAGGGATCGCCAGTCGCACCAGCTCCATCGCCGCGGGTGCGAACGATCCGTCGTGCTTGCGACCGAACATCACGGAGCCGATCTCGCAGCTGCGGATGCCCTCGGCGCGATACAGCTCGATGGCGAGTGCCTGCGCGGGGAACTGCGCGGGTGGGATGTGAGGCAGCAGCGCTCGCGCGTCGAGGTACACGGCATGGCCGCCGGGTGGTCGCATCGTGGGCGCGCCGGCGCGGCGAAGACCATCGGCGACGTACCTGGTCACCCCTTCGCGGTAGGCCAGGTAGGCCTCATCGAGGACCTCGTCGAGCCCGATCGCCATCGCCTCGAGATCGCGGGCGGCGAGCCCGCCGTAGGTCGGAAAGCCCTCGGTCAAGATCAGGCCAGTCCGCAGTCCCGGCACCCACGTCTGATCGCGGAGCGCGATGAACCCGCCGATGTTGACCAGGCCGTCCTTCTTCGCGCTCATCAGGCAGCCATCGGCGAGATCGAACATCTCCCGCGCGATCTCCCGAGCGCTGCGCTGTCGCTGGCCCTCCTCGCGCACCTTGATGAACCAGGCGTTCTCCGCGAACCGGCAAGAGTCGAGCAGGAACGGGACCCGATGGCGCTTGCACAGCGCCGAGACCGCGCGCAGGTTCGCGAGCGAGACCGGCTGCCCGCCGCCGGTGTTGTTCGTGATCGTGGTCATCACGAATGGGACC
Source organism: Haliangiales bacterium (assembly GCA_038203335.1). GTDB lineage: Bacteria > Myxococcota_A > Polyangia > Haliangiales > Haliangiaceae > JABFXX01. The sequence goes on from JBBRED010000001.1 coordinate 60,733, forward strand.
CGGCCGGCGTGCTCGATCAGGAACGCTTCGAGCCGCGGTACGTCGACGTCGCCCTTGAACGGCTCCTCGGAGCTGGGATCCTTGCCGGCAGCGCATACGAGATCGACGGCGGTCACGCCGAGCTGCTCGAGGTTCGCGCGCGTGGTGTCGAAGTGATTGTTCGAAGGTACGAGCTCGCCGTCGTGGCAGCACAGCCCGAACAGCAGGTGCTCCGCCGCGCGGCCCTGGTGCGTTGGGATGACGTGTGCGTAGCCGGTGATCCGCTGCACCACCGCCTCGAAGCGATAGAAGCTCCGCGAACCCGCGTAGCTCTCGTCGGCGACCATCATGCCGCCCCACTGTGCCGCGCTCATCGCGGTGGTACCCGAGTCGGTCAGGAAGTCGAACGTGACGTCGGCGGCGTGCACGCCGAACAGGTTCCAGCCGACGTCGGCCAGGATCCGTTCACGCTCCGTGGCGGTGCGGAGCGGCAGCGGCTCCACGACCTTGATCTTGAACGGTTCGATGATCGAGCGGCGTCTGGGTGTTGCGGTCACTTCATCCTCAGAATGGAGCAGGGGGACTCGGCGCGACGAGCGCCGACGACGACACCGACGCCCCGGTGAGCGCATCGGGCGTCACGTTCACGTCGAGCTCGATGCCGGAGATCGAACCGTGGCATCCGCCGCAGACCGCATCGAACAGCGATTCGCTGATGCCCATCGTGATGTTCTCGCCGGGGCCGAGCTGGTGCTCCTCGGTCATCGTGACGAGCGGCTTCTTGTCGGCATCCTGGAGCTCGAACACGAGCCCGCGTTGTGGCGGTAGCTCTGCCTTCATCGATCCGTCCCCCTCGAGCGACACCCTGCCGAGCGGGATCCGATCCTGGAAGATGCCGTTGGTGTTGGCCGCGCACCCCGAGGGGGGGCAGGCGCCTTCGCTGTACACGACGAGCGACCGCGCCTCGCGGAACGCATCGACGGGCCGGCCCCGGCGCAGGTTTCCGGTGAGCAGCGTGAACAACAGCGGCGCGTTCGGCATGTGGACGACGGCCTTCGTGGGATCCGGACCGATCGATCCACCGAACACGAGCTGGCGGCGATTGATGTACAGCGGCCGGGCCGGGAACTTGTAGACCAGCTGCGCGTCGACCTTGCTGTTGCCACCGCCCGTCACGAGCACGCGGACATCGCTCGGGGTGCGTGGATTCACCGAGACGACCTCGAACGTCGCACCGGTGCGGCGCGAGACCATGATCGTCCCGTCGGGTAGCGTCGTCGGTCCGCGGTACACCGTGGAAGGATCCAGGATCTTCAGCGAGCGGAGATACCCGGCGTCTCGCCGACCTTGCTCGAACGGCCCGATGCTGCGATTGAACACGGCGAGCGCCCCCGTGGCGCCGGTGGTCATCGGTACTCCGTTCCCGTCCGTCTGCGACAGGATCACCAGGAAGCTACCGTCAGATCCCTCACGGATGTCGGTCGCCGAGGAGTAGCCGAACGCGGTGCGCATCTGCGTGATGTCGTCGGGGTCGCCGTAGAGCGAATCCTTCCGCTGTGCGAGCAACGGGTGGTAGTCGGTGAGATCCCAGTTCAGGCGGCGACCGGAGAGCTGGTAGAAGCCGGGGCTGACCTTCTCGGTCGTCATCGTGACGCGTCCCTCGCGCATGAACTGAGGTCCGATCTCGGAGTTGCTGAGGAACGTCATCTGCTCGGGGGCTGCGGTGGCGGCCGTGCCCGTGATGGCAACCCGCCACAGGTCCGATTGCGGCAGGAACCGCTGGCGCGAGCGCGTGGCTCCGGTCTTGCCTCGAGTGGAGGCGAACACGAGGAAGTTTCCATCCGGTGACCACGCCGGATCGAAGTTGTGGACACGCAGGCCATTCGAGTCCGGGGTGATCGGCGTGATCCGCTTGCAGGTACCGGTCGAAAGCTCCACGACGAAGACTCCCAGCGGCTCCGCGGCCGAGGCGCGGCCGGCGAACGCGACCCGGTTGCCATCGTTGGCCACATCGGGTGCCTGCACGTCGGGACTGGCGCCGAGCCCGCAGGCACCGAGCAGCGAGACCGCCGTGCTCGCCGCGACGGGTTGGAGCTGCTGGTTGTCGCCGACGAAGCGCGTGGTCACGCGCTTGAGGTCCGCGCCACCCTCGAACGTATCGAACTCGAGCCGACCGGCGACCGGGGCGGGACGATCGATGTACACGATGTCGATCGGATCTCCGTCGGCCATCGGCGTGATCTTGCCGGTCAGCGCCCCGCGCTCGATCCGCACCCACTCCTGGATGGTGCAGAACGGGCTCGCCGTGGCCGGGACGTACGGACCGCAATCTGCGGGCTCCGCGCCGGTGCCGGTGGGGCCATCCTGGTTCTCGAGCACGGGACCACCGCGGTGAGCGATGCCGCCTACCTGTGGCGTCGGCACGCGCTGAGGATCGTCTTCGAGAATCGTCTTTGCCACGGCTCGGCTACGACGCGCATCGGGGAACTCGAGCGCCATGAACTCGCGCTTGAGCAGCTCGTAGTTCTTCTCGAGCGAGACGGCGGAGAAGAACCCGGGCGCGCCGTTGCGGAGCTTGAGATCGTTCGCCGCCTGCGGGCTGTGGCACGCCTGGAACGAACACCCGCGCGCGAGCAGGATCGGCTGAACGTTGGACTGGAAGAACTGCTTCGCCGGATCGCCGTCCGCGAACGGCAGCAGGCCGGCGCTGGCAGCCCATGTCTGTAACGCGACGTAGCTCGCGTCCGTTTCGCTGGCGAATCGGTCGCCACCCGTATGTCCGCGACCTCCGGCGTTCACGGCGAGGGGCACGCGCAACAACGGAGAGTCAGCCACCGGAGTGGTGACGAACGCCCACGTCTCGCTGAAGTTGAACGCGAGCTGGTCTTCGTCGTTGCCACACGTGATGTAGAAGTCGGACTGAGGGGCACCGTGGCAGTTGCTCGTGCCACACGAGTCCCGCGACAGCACGGGCTGCACCGAGCTCTTGAAGGTCGTGAACAGCGACTCGCGGAGCGGCGTGTTCACGAAGCTCGCGCGCGTGAACCCGGGTGGGAGCGTGGAGGTGCACGGACCCACACCCGCCAGCGATGGTGTAGCGGGCAGAAGGCCGTTCTCGGTGGCGCCGTTGTCGAGCCACGACTGCAGCGTGAAGTACGCGTCGGAACCAACGTCGAGGAGGTTTCCGCCGGAGTGCTGGACGTCGATGGTGATGAACCGCGGTGTGGTGCCGTCGGCGAGCGTGCCGTATGGCATCTTGAGCCCCGGGCCGACCGCCTTGATCAGGAGCAACGGATACGGATATGCGCCGAACGGCGCGAGCACGTCACGCCGCTTCTGGATGTTCTCGAAGCTGGTGACGTCCAGGTTGCCGGCGGCGAACTGAAAGGGATCGTCGGTGTTCGTGGAGTGGCACCCCGCCGTACTCGTCGCACAGCGCTGCTTCAGGATCGGCTCGATCGAGCGCTCGAAGTAGGTGCGGCCCGGCGGCGATTCTCCGCACGCCACGAGCAACGAGATGCAGAGGCCGATCGCTGCAGCGGTCCCCTGCGGCATGGCGAAGCAAGGCCATCAACATACGTGCCTCGGAGCGAGCCGGATTCGGCCACAGAACGCGCAGATTCCGCGAACCGCGGAGAACCAGGCGCAAACGCTGCCGAGTTCCACGTTCGCGACGACAACCCAGTGCGTCGGACGTTCGCTTTGTGGTCGACTGCCCGACATGCCCGCCGCCCGCGATCGCCACCCCGGACGCGATCTGGGTCTCACCGGAGACGCCTGTTGACCGCGTTGCGCAATTGATGCAGCACAAACGAATTCATCGGGTCCTCGTGGGCGACGGCCGTCATCTCGAAGGGATCTTGACGACGTTCGATCTCCTCAGCGCTGTGCGAGCTTGAGCGAGCTCGGCGTCACTATTGCAATCAAAGGACGGTCATGCGCCCGCGCATCAAGAAACTCCTCCTCGGCATCGCAGTCGGGATTCTCGGAGGCTTCGGCGCGATCCAGCTCGTGCCGTACGGTCGGGAGCATGCCAATCCTTCGGTCGTGGTCGAGCCCCACTGGGATCGGCCATCGACACGTGCGCTCGCCGTGCGCGCCTGTTTCGACTGCCACAGCAACGAGTCCGTGTGGCCATGGTACTCGCACGTCGCCCCTGCATCGTGGCTGGTGCAGAGTCACGTCGACGATGGTCGACGCACGCTCAACTTCTCCGACTGGTCTCGTACGTATGAACAGGCCGAGAAGGCGGGCAGGGCCGTGCGGAAGGGCAAGATGCCGCCGCGGAGCTACACGCTGATGCATCCGGAGGCGAGGCTCTCCGCCGCCGAGGAGCGGGAGCTCGCGGACGGACTCGACGCGACCCTCGGAACAGTGGCCGACGACTTACGCTGAGGTTGAAGTCCAGCGCATCGCCCATCGCCGTGTCGGGAGCGAAGGCTTGGCAGGAACGAGTTGCACCTGGACTCGGATCATGCATAAAATGAAAACAGATATCAATTTCAAAAATAGAAGGAGGTGGAGATGTCTGAAACCGCAACGCTCGACGAGCTCCCCGGCGAGGGGCTAACGGTCGCAAAGATGCCAGCACACTGGTTGATGGCCCGGCTCGGTAAGCGCGTCTTGCGGCCCGGCGGGATCCAGCTGACGCGCTGGCTGCTCGACGCCGCCGCGGTGTCGAGCTCTGACGATGTCATCGAGCTCGCGCCCGGCCTGGGCCACACGGCGCGCACGATCCTCGAACGGCGACCGCACTCCTACACGGGTGTGGAGCGCGATCCACGTGCGGCTGGCTACACCCGGACGGCGCTCCGAGGTGACCCAGCCACCTCCGTGCTCGTGAGCGACGCGTCCTCGGTGCCGCTCGCCGATGGGAGCGCGAGCGTCGTGTTCGGCGAGGCGATGCTCAGCATGCAGCCAGACGTTCACAAGCGGGCGATCATCAGCGAGGCTCGCCGGCTCCTCCGTCCCGGGGGACGCTACGCGATCCACGAGCTCGGCGTCGTTCCCGACACGATCGATGCCGGACGGCTCGCCGACCTCCAGCACGACCTGTCGCGCGCGATTCACGTCGGCGTTCGGATCAGCACGATCTCCGGCTGGCGAACGTGGCTCGAAGGGCAGGGCTTCGTGGTCGAGCGCTGGAAGACGCTTCCGATGCGCTTGCTCGAGCCCACCCGGCTCGTCCGCGACGAAGGCATCGCCGGCGCCGTTCGGTTCGGGATCAACATGCTCCGCACGCCCGGCGCCGCGCGGCGAATCCTCGACGTTCGCGCCGCGTTTCAAACCCACGCCGCGAGCCTCTGTGGCCTCGGGATGGTGGCGAGGGCGCGCTAGCGGAGATAGCCGCGGCGCTGCTGATCGCGTTCGATCGACCGGAACAACGCGGTGAAGTTTCCCTCTCCGAACGAGAAGTGGTTGCGGCGCTGGATCAGCTCGATGAAGATCGGGCCGATCAGGTTCTTCGTGAAGATCTGCAGCAGATAGCCCTTGGCATCGCCATCGACCAGCACGTCGCGCGCGGCGATCTCGGCGTGGTCTTCACGCACGTTCGGCACGCGCTCGAACACATCGCGGTAGTAGTCCTCGTCGATGTCGAGGAACTGGATCGGCGTCCCCTCGAGCGCCTTCAACGAGCCGAGGATGTCGTCGGTGAGAAACGCGAGGTGCTGGATGCCGGGTCCCCGATACTCCTCGAGGTACTCGTCGATCTGGCTGCCAGTCTCGCTGCCTTCGTTGATCGGAATGCAGAACGTGCCGCACGGCGAGCGCATCGCGAACGAGTGCAGGCCCGTCTTCGCCCCCCGGATATCGAAGTAGCGGACCTCGGTGAACCCGAACACGTCGCGGTAGAAGCTCGCCCAGCGCGCGAGCTCGCCGCGCGGCACGTTATTCGTCAGGTGATCGATCGCCGTGAACCCCTTCGTCGGAGCGCGGACCGGCGTGTCGAAGGGCACGAACCCGAGCGTGGTCCAGCTGTCCTCCGGATCGACGAAGTACACCAGCGACTCGCCGATGCCGGCGATCGCGTGCACCCGCCGTCCGGCCGCGGTCTCGAGGTCTCCATCGACGCGGCGCGCGCCGCGCGCGGTGGCCGCCTGCAGCGCGGCGCCGGCGTTCGCGACCTCGAGGCCCATCCCGGAGATGCAGGGCCCGTGCGCTGCCGCGAAGCGGGCCGAGAACCCCGTGGTCATGCGATCCAGCAGCAAGCGGATCGCACCCTGCTCGTAGAGATCCACGCGACGCTCGACGTGATGCATCGTGCGGGAGAAGCCGAACGCGAGCAGGAGGCGGTGGATCGCCATCGGATCGGGCGCGGCGAGCTCCAGGAAGGCGAGCCCGCGCAGGCCACACGGGTTCGCGGGATCGGTAGTCATCGCGCGGCCTCCGGTTGCCAGCTCTTCCAGTAGTCGACGATCTCGTAGGCCGTCGCCGGCGCGCACACGTCGAGCGGCCGGCGGGTATCGATCATCACGGCGATCTCCTCGGTGCGCTGCGCCACGGGAGCGCGCTGCGCCGCGCCCGCCTGGGGGCCATGGTGGATACCCTGCGGGTGAAACGTGAGCATGCCCGGGCGGATGCCGTCTCGGCTGAAGAACTCGCCTGCGTGATAGAACAGCACCTCGTCGAAATCGATGTTCGAGTGATAGAACGGCACCTTGAGCGCGCGCGGATCGCCGTTCTCGAGCGGTCGCGGCGCGAACGTGCAGATCGCCACGTTCGGCGCGACGAACGTGGTGTGCGCCGATGGCGGGAGGTGATACCTGTCGCTCGACACCGGGCGAATGTCGCGGACGTTGAGACGCCACACCGTGAGCGTCCCCTTCCAGCCGACCACGTCGAGCGGGCAGTGCGGATAGAACACCGAGGTCAGCGCGCCCTGGCGCTGGATCACGAGGCGCCACTCACCCAGGCGGGAGCCGCCGAGCCCCGCGGCGAGCTGCGATCGCTCCTCCGGTGATGGCACCGCGAGTACCGCCGGATCGAACAGCGCGTGCTGACCGAGCATGCCGCGGTCCGGCACGGACAGCTCGCCGGTGGTCTCCACGATCAGGAGCTGCGTGGCGCTCGTCGGCGCGAGGCGGTACGCGGTCCCCCGCGGGATCACGAGGTAGTCGCCGGGCTCGTATGCGAGCGGCCCGAAATCGGTCTCGAGCCTGCCGCCGCCCGCATGGACGAACAGCAACTCGTCCGCGTCGGCGTTACGGAACAGGTACGGCATCGCCTCGCGGATCGCGGCGACGAACACCTTGCAGTCCGCGTTCGCGAGGACCGGGACGCGGCTCGCCAGATAGTCACCGGCGGGCGCCGGTGCGAGGTCGTAGAGCCGCGGCCGGAGCGGCCCCTCGATCCGGGTCCAGCCGACGGGAGCGTGCTCGCGGTAGAGGTGCGCGTAGCGCCCGAAGAACCCGTTGCGGGCATACTCCTCCTCGACCGTACCGTCGGGGAGTGCGACGTGAGCCTGGACGGCGACGCGACCTCGCACGTAGGGAATGTCCATGCCCGGACGTTCCGCCAACGAGCACTGGCAAGGATACGACAATGTTTGCGATAACATTGTCAGGAAAATGCACAGTCCAAAGGTCACCATCGAGCAGGCGAGAGCGCTCGATGCGCTCTCCCGGAGGGGGACGTTCGCGGGCGCCGCGAAGGAGCTGCGCCGTGGCCACACGTCGAACCTCTACGCGCTCGGTACCCTCGAAGACACGCTCGGCTTCCCCGTGCTCGACCGCTCCGGCTATCGCACGACGTTGACCCCACGCGGCGCGAGCGTGCTGGCGGGATGCCGTGCCCTCCTTGCCGCCGAGGCCGCGCTCGGCGTGACGATCGAGGAGCTGCGCGCGGGCTGGGAGCCAGCAGTGACGGTGGTGTTCGATGGGATCGTCCCCATCGATCCGCTGCTCCGCGCCGTGGGGCGCCTGGTCGGCGAGCGCGTGTCGACGCGGATCGATGTTCGCGCCGAGTTCCTCGCGGGTGTCGAGGAGGCGTTCGAGCAGACGAGCGCCGACCTGATGATCGCCGTCCTGGCGCCGCGCGATCGCGAGCTCCCCAACGTCGAGCTTCCACCCCTTCCGGCCTCGCTCGTGGCGCGCGCAGACCATCCACTGTGCCGCGGTCGTCACGACGATCTCGCGCTGCGTGGGCACCTCCTGCTCACGGTGCGCGGCTCGGATCCGCGCCTCGATCTCTCGACGGCCGGCCTCGAGGCTCGCTCGACCGTCCACCTCAACGACTTCACGGCCAAGCGCGCCGCGATCCTCGCCGGAATTGGCTTTGGCGGGCTCCCCGACGTACTGATCCAGCGCGAGCTCGCGCGAGGCGCGCTCCGGCGCATCAAGTGGAAGCGCGCGTCGACGCACGTCTTCCATCCGCGGCTCTACCACCGCGGCGCGCTCGGTCCCGCGGCCCGTCAGCTCGTCGCGGCGCTCGCCAGCACCCGCTCCTAGAACGTCGTGTCGAGTGTCGCCATCACGACCGGCGTGATCGGCCGCGCGCGTGTGAGATCCACGAAGCGACTCCCCGACGGGGTCGACGAGCGCTCGATGGCATCGACGATCTCGGGCGCCACGGCCTCGTAGAGCAGCTCGACGTGGATCCGCGCGCCGGCGGGAACGCCGCCGGGCGGTTCGAACGAGAGATCGTCGGAGCCCGGGGCGAACGAGACATCGAGCTCGGGGCCCCGCGGCTCGGTCCGGGAGCGATCGCTTCCGGTCGGCGCGAAGCCTGCCGGGAGGATGCGATCGTCCTTGCCATAGCCGCGTGCATCGAGTGCGCGGTGCGTGACCACGGCATCGTGATCGACGAGCGTCGCCTCCCAGATCTGGACCTGGTCCTCGGCCGTGATCGCATCGCGGTGCGGCTGGCGACCGAGCACGACGCCTCCGCGATCGATGATCGCGCCGCGCGCATCGACCCCGCCGCTCTCGAACACCACGTCGCCTGCGACCTCGACCCGCACGTGGAGCCAGATCCGTCGCGACGGGTAGCCTGTCGGGAGCTTGTGGCCGGTCAGGTTCGTGACCCGCAGCCGGAAGCTCGCCGCGTCATGCGCGACCAGCTCGAGACGGGCGGCCTCTGTCAGGTGGCCATCGTCGCGCACGGCGCTAGCCTCGAGCTCGTCGGGGGAAGCGGCCGCGCCGGACCACTCCGGTGCATGCGCGAGCAGCCGGAGAACATACGAGGTCCCGCCGACGAACGTGTGGCGCCCGAAGGGTGTCCGGCCGCCGAGGTTCGCGGGGAACCCGGAGATCGCGATGCTCGGGAGCGGCACGCCTGCCTCGTCGACGGTGGGCACGTGACACGACTGGCAGCTGCGGCCGAGCGCCGGATAGCGCGACGAGCGCCACTCGAGGAACGTCGCCTGCTCCACCACGTCTCCGGTCGGGCCTGGAACGATCACCGTGTGACACACGGCGCACAGCGACGACTCGGCGATGTGAGGACCCGACGTGGGCGTGAAGTTGACGATCAGCTGCATCGGTTCGGTGAGGGGATTCAGGTAGCGCCCGAACAGCTGGCGCTGGTAGCCGACCTTGAAGCCGCCGGAGAACGAGCGCTCGTCGCCGAGGTTCGCCGCATCGATCTGGTGGCACAGCGTGCAGGTGATCCCACCTCGACCGAGGGTGGCCGCGACGTCCGTGCCGGAGGTCAGCTGCTCGAACGTCAGGTGCTGGTTGGTGGTCGCGAGCTCCTCCGAGCCCGCGGGTGCGTGACAGCGCGAGCACAGCGCATCGATCTCGGCCGCGCGATCGGGCGCACGTGTGCGCTCCTCGTCGAACACCGCGAGGTAGTAGGGGTCGCGCGCCGCCTGGGCCATCAGCGACGAGCGCCACAGCAGGACCGGCGACACGTTGTGGCCCGCGGCGTCGTGCAACACGGGTGAACGATCGGGTACGAGGTGACACTGCGCGCACGCGCCGTCGTCACGAAATCGTGTGGTCTCGGCGTTGGCGGGCGGTGGCAACGGACCGAGCGGTGCGGGTCGCTCGGGTTCGGCAGCACAACCGAGGACAGCGATGACGACGATCAAACTGCGGATCATCGGCGTCGAGCGTCGTCGATCGACCGCTTCATGTCGCCTGCAGAGTTTGCAGTCCGACGCAAACCACGCGCGGTCTTCGTTCGAGATCTCCTGCGTCGTGCGCTCCATGGATCATCCGCGTTCGTGCAGGAGTTGCGGTGCCATCGTTGTCTGAACGCAATGCGTGCGGGTTCTGCACATGCGAATGCATCACTTGCGCGTGGCACAGCACTCGCATCCTCACGTGAGGGTCAGATGCGGGTCGCGATGGAGCGGATTTCACCTGCGGTGGCGCCCGAGCTGGCCGCAGGCGTGTTCTTCGCGCCGCGAGTCGTCGCCAGCGTGCATCTGTTCACGCTCGCCACGCGCGAGCACCTCGGTGCGGTCCGCCTTCACGGCCCGGTGACCTGGCGCGCCGAGGTCACGAAGTGCTGACGGCCATCCGCCGTCGCTGTCGCAGGAGAGTTGATGGAGATCATGCACACCGAGAATTCAGCTACGAGGATTACGCCCGGCGATGGGGCGCTCCGGGGCCTCGTCCGATGAAGTACGTCGCGCTCCTGTTCGCGGTGGTCGTCGGCTGCAAGCCCGATCCCTCACCCAGTCCAACGGCCACGGCGGTGCCCGCAGCATCGCCCGACCGGCTTCCGCCCGGCGTCAACGCGGTGCAGAACGAGATGCGCCTGCTGCACGAGGCGATGCGCGACACGGTCAGCGCACTCGCGCTCGGCACGCTCTCCACGATTCCCGAGCGTCTGCACGCCGTCCACCGAGCCCGTGATCTCACCGAGCACGCGATCGAGACCGGCGCCTACACGCTACCGAGGAACGGCGCCCAGCGGGAGATGTTCGAGACGCTCGATGCATCGTTTCACTCCGAGCTGGAGCGTCTCGGCGCGGCTGCAGGTGCGAACGACCCCATCGCGACCGCCACCGCGCTCGGGGTGGTGATGGGACGCTGCGAGGGTTGCCACGCGCAGTACCGCCCGATCAAATGAACGCCTGACCAACAAGTCGTCCGGCGCGGGCCCCACAAACGCTGAGGATTTCCGCGTTCCTGCGCGGCACGCGCTGAGGTACCGTCGTGGGGATGAGCTCGCTCGATCTCGCGCTGCAGCGCGCGCTGGCTGTCAGGCTGAACCTCCAGATCAGCCTGTCCCAGCTCCCGATCATCGACGAATCGATGGACCTTCATCTCGACCGCTGGCTCGAGCACAACCCGATGCCGACCGACATGGCGAACGGGGAGACGGTCAACTACCTGGCCATGCTCGGCAGTGATCTTCGTCGCGTGTGGTGGGGAGCGTGGGGTGACCCCGGCGGGTTCGTGCCGAAGATGGCGGACTACTTCAAGCTCTGCAACATCGCGAAGAGCGACGCCTCCCTCCTCGATGGCATCGGCGAGCAGCTCGAGCCGCGTCTCGTCGGATCGTGGATCGGTGTGTGGGGCGGCAAGGTGGTCACCGGCTGGCACTTCTGGGATCCGCATCCGTGGACCGCGGTCGAGGGGCTGTTCGGCACGCACGAGGCGAAGTACCAGATCAAGAACCTCGTCGAGAGCTTCAAGATCGAGCGCGTCGATCGCTTCACCCAGTCGATCGGCGACAACGCGTTCAGCGAGATCGAGGTGGCGATGCCCGGTGGCGACGTCGAGGAGCAGGTCGAGGCGCTCAACGCCGCGTTCCTCCGGCTCACCGGCGCACCACTGGCGACCGCGCTGCTCGAGAGATTCCGCGCCGTCACCGTCCCGCAGTTCTCGCTCGCCGTGCGCATCCGCGGCGGCGCCATCGTGCGCGTCGGTGCGCTCGCGCCGGGCATCGCGCTGCCCGACATCGAGAAGCTGTGCGCCGATGCGAAGGTCGGGTTCGATGCGAAGGTGCCGAAGCTCGTCGGAGCGCTCGGAGATGGCATCGCGCGCGTGGAGTACGGGCGCTCCGGCGACAAGGCGGGCGTCGATATCTATCTCGAGCCCGGCGACCCCGCGAACAAGTCGCCGGCGCCGTCACCGTCCGAAGCGAACTGATCCGTGCCGCGCGCCGACTATTTGCTCGTCGGCGACGACGCGCTGATCGCGCAGTGCGAGGTCGATCGCTATCGCGCCTCCGGTCCCGGCGGTCAGCACCGCAACAAGACGGAGAGCGCGGTGCGCCTTCGCCACAAGCTCTCGGGCGTGTCGGCGATCGGCGAGGACAGCCGTTCGCAATCGGAGAACAAGCTCCACGCCGTACGTCGCCTGCGCAGCGCGATCGCACTCGAGGTCCGCGAGCCCGTGCCGCTCGAGCACTTCGTTCCATCGCGCCGGCTCGCCGCGATGGTCGCCGGCGGAACCGCGCCGCTCGGTGCGAAGACGAAGCTGACCGGCGAGTACTGGGCCGGCATGGCGGAGCTGCTCGATCTCCTCGTCGCGGGCGGTCTCGAGATCGCGCACACCGCGCAGCGCCTCGGCATCACCACCGGCGCGCTGTCAAAGCTCCTGCTCCACGACGAGCACGTCGGGCGCGCGGTCAACGATCTGCGGCGCAGCAAGGGCATGCGCCCGCTCCGCTGATCAGCGCGCGCTGCGCAGCAGCTTCGGGGGCAGGAACGCCTTGAGCGCCATGCCGCCCGGAATCGGATCGCCATCGAGCCAGACCACGCCGCCCTTCTTCAGATCGAGCGCGTCGTGGTGCTTCGTGTCGCCGAACGCGAGCCAGGCGACCAGCTCGCTCAGCCAGGGCTCGTGACCGACGAGGGCGGTGGTGTCGGTTCCATCCGCCAGCGCCGACAGCAGCTCGGCGCGCGGTGGCTGCGAGAGTAAGTCGGTGATGATCGGCATGATGTTGCACACCGGCCGCAGCAGCTTCGCGGTCTGCTGCGCGCGCTTCCACGGGCTGGTCAGCAGGCGCTCGAACGACACATCGAGTGCGCGCAGTCCGCGGACGACTTGCTTGAACTTGGCGCGCCCGTCCTTCGTCAGCGCGCGCTCGTCATCGCTCTGACCGAGCTCGGCATCCTCGGCGATTCCATGGCGAACCACGAAGAGTTGCATGCCTACACTCTAGCGCGATTGACCCACCTGGACGCCCATGCGAAACCCGCCGGCATGAAGACCGCCCTCACGATCGCCTTCGTTCTCCTCGCCGCGTGCGGGGGCAAGAAGAGCCCCGAGCCGACGACCTCGACCAAGACCTCCGACGAGCACGGCACGATGATGCCGGAGATCGCGAAGTTCCACGAGGCGCTGTCGCCGCGCTGGCACGCCGAGAAGGGCGCGCAGCGGATGACCGACACCTGCGGCGCGCTCGCCGAGTTTCACGCGGACGCCGACGCGCTCGTCGCCGCGGCACCGCCGGCCGGCGCCGATGCCGCCGCGTGGTCGGGCAAGACGAAGGAGCTGAGCGACGCGGTGGGAGCGCTCGACGGCACCTGCAAGGCCAACGATGCGCAGGCGTTCGAGCCCGCGTTCCAGCGCGTGCACGACGGCTTCCACGCGGTGATGGAGGCGAGCGGCGGCCACCACGATGAACACCACGAGATGGCGCCCGAGGGCGCGCCCACGACCGACGCGAAGATGTGAGGACAGCGCCCGGCGCGATGCTGGGACAGTGCGGTGAATGTCTCCGCGCGTGGTAGACACGGCGCATGGCGAAGGACCTCCTGTGGCGCTTCGGCGAGGACTATACGGGGGCCGCTCTGGATCCCGCGGCCTGCGATCCGGATCCGATCGTGGAGTTCCGCGCGTGGTTCGCCACCGCCGCCGCTGCCAAGCTGCCGAACGTCAACGCGATGACGCTCGCCACGATCGACGAGCGCGATCGCCCGGCGGCCCGCATCGTCCTCCTCAAGGAGGTCGATGACCGCGGCTTCGTGTTCTACACGAACTACGACAGCCGCAAGGGCAGGGACCTCGCCGCGCATCCGTGCGCCGCGCTGATCCTCTACTGGGATCCGATGCACCGGCAGGTCCGTATCGAAGGCACGATCGAGAAGGTCACCGCCGAGGAGTCGGACGCGTACTTCGCGGTGCGCGCGCGGGGTAGCCAGCTCGGCGCGATCGCTTCGCCGCAGTCGCAGCCGATCGAGTCGCGCAAGGTCCTCGAGGATCGCCTCCTCGCGCTCGAGGCCACGCTTGGCGAGGCCGCGCCCCCGCGCCCCGAGAACTGGGGCGGCTATCGCGTGGTGCCCGACATGATCGAGCTCTGGCAGGGCCAGCCCTCGCGGCTCCACGATCGCGTTCGCTACCGCCGGATCGACGGTACGTGGCAGCGCGACCGCCTCGCGCCCTGACACGCTGGTGGGTCCTCGACAGCGCGCGTTTGCTAACGCCGTGGATCTGCTCGCGGCGGGCATGGCACGAGATGTGGTTCGTGTCTGCCGATGGTTTCCCGACTCGTGCTCGCCGCCTTGCCGCTCGTTGCCTGCGTACCGCTCGCGCCGTCCCCGGTCACCCAGCACGGCCTGATTGCCGCGCCCCGAGCGCCGATCTATGACGGCCAGCCGATGCCGACGGGCACGCGTGTGGAGGGCCACTTCTCGACGGCCCGGCTGCGCAACATCGACGGCGTCGCCGATAGCGGCGCGGCCGTGGCGCGCCACCAGGCGGGCGGAGCGGTGCGCGTAGCGATCGGCGCGAACGCGGATCTCGGTGTCGAGGGCGATGCCGCGTGGTCGGCGAGCGCGACCACGCTCTCCGGCGACAACAGCGTGTCGAGCGGAGTTCCGGAGGCGGCGGTGCTCGATGGTGTGCTCGCGTTCCGCGCGTCGTCGGGGAAGGGCCCGGCGCGCGTCGGCTTCGCGGTCGGCCTCGGCATCACGTCGAGCCCGATCCATCGCGAGGGACAGCCGGGTGCCCTGTACTCGCGCGACGAGACGGTGCTGTTTCGTGCCGCGGTCGTACCGTCGTATCGCCTCGACAACGTCACGCTCTACGCGTCGTTCGGCACCTCTTCGCAATCGGATGTGAAGGAGACGTTCACCTGGTACCCCGACAACGGGTCCGGCAGCGATCCGGGTGTGCAGCTCGAGGCGAACCAGTTCGTCCTGACCGCCGCTGCGGGCGCGACGCTGGATCTCGGCGACCGGGCACATCTCACGGCGCAGCTCGGCGATGCGATCGGTCGCGATACGCACTTCGGGCTGCAGGTGATGGCCGGCGTCGCCATCGATCTCGGCCTTCCTCGCGCCCGCTGAACTCCTCGCGCGGCCCCGCCGCCACCGCTGATCGAAGACGCGGGGCGTTCCGCGGGCTTGGCGCGTCCTTCTTGACATCGTGTTATTTAGACACTATCAAAGTGTCAGATGAACACGATCTCGCATGTTCGCGCCACCGGGGCCGCCGTGATCGGCGCGCGGCACCTGCGCACCGCGCGCAACGGCCAGGATGCGGCCGCGGTCTGGACCGGGGATGCCGCCGGCGCCGTGGTGGTTTGCGACGGGTGTGGCTCCGGCGCGAGCTCGGAGGTCGGCGCTCGACTCGGTGCGCAGCTCGTGATCGCCGCGCTCTCGCAGCGCCTCGCGGGGGGCAGCTCACCGGCGGATCCCGCGCTCTGGGCTGCGGTTCGCGCCGAGGTCGTGGCTCGGCTCGGCTCGCTCGCCACCGCGATGCACGGCGACCTCGCGCAGGTCGTGCACGAGCAGTTCCTGTTCACCATCGTGGCGGGCGCGGTCGCGGGCGATGACGCCGCGGTGTGGGTGCTCGGTGACGGGGCGTACGCGATCGACGGACGCGCGCAGGTGCTCGGTCCGTTCGCAGACAACCAGCCGCCGTACCTCGCCTACGACCTGCTCGACATGGGTCAGCCGGCGCACCTCGCGACGACCTCCGCGGTCTGCGGCGGAACGATCATCGTCGCCACCGATGGCGTCGCCGAGCTCGGCCTCGATGCGATCGCGATCGAGCGCAGCCTCGCGCATCCGGATGCGCTGCGCCGCCGCCTCGCCGTGCTGGCGCGCGGCACCGAGCGGATCGAGTGGGATGCGCGCCGCGTGGTGCGCGCTCCGGCGGCGCTGCAGGACGACGGCGCGGTCGCGATCCTCGCGTGGCGCGGGAGGCCGTCGTGAACCGCACGGTGTGGATCGATGGTGCGAAGGTCGCGCTCGTCCCCGCGATGCTGCTCGCGCAGGGCGGCGAGGCCGAGGTCTACGATCTCGGCGACGGCCGCGTCGTGAAGTGGTGGAAGCCGGCGGAGCACCCCGACTTCGACGGGCTACCCGACGCGCAGGACATCGCGCGCCAGCGCCTCGCGCTCGCGCCCGCGAAGCTGCGCGCACTTCCCGGCCGGCTCCCCGCCGCGGTGGTCGCACCGTGCGGGCTCGCGCTCGCCGGCAAGAAGTCCGCCCAGGTCGTGGGCTACCTGATGCCGAAGGTGGCAGGCGTGCCGCTGCACTCGTACGGCGAGCCGAAATGGCGGCGCGATCATCCGATCTCCGGTGCGGAGCTCGTCACCGCGCTGCTCGCGCTGCACGACGCGATCGCCGACCTCCACCGTGCACACGTGGTGATCGGCGACTGCAACGACCTCAACGTGCTGGTCGATGGCCCGCGCGTTCATCTGATCGACGTCGACAGCTATCAGTTCGGCGGCTACGCGTGCCCCATGTTCAGCGAGCGCTTCGTCGATCCACGGCTGTGCTCCGCACAGCAGCTCGTGCCGGTCGCGCCTCACGACGAGGCGAGTGACTGGTTCGCCTTCGCGGTCATGGCGTTCCGCTCGCTGCTCGGCGTGGGGCCCTGGGGCGGCGTGCATCAGCCGGCCGATCCGCGGCTGCGCATCTCGCCGCTCCAGCGCGCGCTCTGCCGCCTCAGCGTGTACGCGGCCGACATCATCTACCCGCGCGCGGCCCGCGCGCTCGCGATCCTCCCCGACGAGCTGGGAGCCGCGTTCCGCGCGATCTTCGAGACCGATCTGCGCGCACCGCTGCCGCGCCTCCTGCTCGAGCGACTGCGTCTGCGCGCGTGCACCACGTGCGGCGAGGAGCACGGCCGGGTGCGTTGCCCGGCGTGCCAGACCGCAGCCCACCTCCCGCCGGTGGTCATCCACGGCCGGCTGCGCTGGACCACGATCGCCCCGAGCGACGTCGCACTCTCGGGCTACGAGATCGACCGGACCACGCCGATCTGGATCGACCAGGGCGCGCTCTGGCGCCGCACGACGCTCGGTCCCGAGCGGATCGGCGGCGTGCTCGCGCAGCAGACCCGCGCGTGGGTCGGCGCGAAGCTCGGTGTGGGCTTCTATCGCGCGGGCGGCTACGCGGTCGGCTTCGTATTCCGCCCCGATCGCGGCGTCCTCGACGATCGCGTCGCGCTGCCGAAGCTGCGTGGCCAGCTCGTGGATGCGCACGCCACCATCGGCGACGACCGCGCGTGGTTGTGGCTGACCTCCGTGGATGGCGGGCGCCTGGTCACGACCTGCGTGGTGATCGGCGCGGATGCGCAGGTGATCGCGAGCGCGATCTTCGCCGATGCGGCCTGGACCGCCGGCATCGCGGGCGCGTGCACCGCCGGCCCGCATCTGTTCGTGCCCACCGACGATGGCCTCGCGCGCATCGAGATCGTCCAGGGCACGATCACGCAGACCCGTACGTTCGTCGAGACCGCGCCGCTGATCGGCGCGGGTGATCGACTCGCACTCTCACCGGGCGGCATCGACGCCTCGCGCCGTCGCGATGCCATCCGCATGCAGCTCACCTGAAAGGACACCATGTTGCCGATTCCCCAGCTATTCGATTCGAAGAAGGCCGCCGACTACGCGTATCGCCCGGATGCGGCCGTGATCGCCGGCGAGGCCAGCGCCTGGCGCGCGCATCACAAGATCAAGCCGTCGGCCTCCGACGAGACGCGGATCCAGCTCCTCCTGATCGACGTGCAGAAGGACTTCTGCTTTCCCGAGGGCTCGCTGTACGTCGCAGGCCGCTCGGGTACCGGTGCGATCGATGACTCGCGGCGGATCGCCGAGATGATCTATCGAAACCTCGGCGTGATCACCGACATCACCACCACGATGGATACGCACCTCGCGTATCAGATCTTCTTCCCGAGCTTCTGGCTCGACAAGTCCGATGCGCCGCTCACGCCGTACCGCGTGGTCACCTCCGCCGAGGTCGCCTCCGGCGAGGTTCGCCCCCACCCGGCGATGGCGAAGTGGCTGTGCGGCGGTAACTACACGTGGCTCTGCAAGCAGGCGCTGCACTACACGAAGGAGCTCGAGAAGGCCGGCAAGTACCAGCTCTACCTGTGGCCACCGCACTGTCTGCTCGGCTCTGACGGGCACGCGCTCGCCGGGATCGTTCACGAGGCGCGGTTGTTCCACTCGTTCGCGCGAACGGCGCAGTCGAACGTGGAGGTCAAGGGCGGCAACCCGCTGACCGAGAACTACTCCGTACTGCGTCCCGAGGTGCTGTCGCGGTTCGATGGCGCCGCGCTCGCCCAGCGCAACACGCAGTTCCTCCAGACGCTGCTCGCGGCCGATGCGGTCGTGATCGCAGGCCAGGCCGCGAGCCACTGCGTGAAGAGCACGATCGACGACCTGCTCGACGAGATCGCCGCGCAGGACAAGACGCTCGCGAAGAAGGTCTATCTGGTCACCGACTGCATGTCGGCGGTCACCGTGCCCGACGGCAAGGGCGGGTTCGCCGCCGACTTCACCCCCAATGCGGACGCTGCGCTCGCGAAGTTCGCGAACGCGGGCATGAACCTCGTCCGCTCCACCGATCCGATCAGCAGCTGGCCGGGCATCCGGCTCCAAGGAGAATGAACATGGCAAAGGATGATGACAAGAAGGTCGCGAAGCTGCTCGAGGACGCGCACGCACAGGGGGCGCTCTCGGCGGTGTCGATGGCCGCGCTCGATATCTGCGATGTCGGCGTGCAGATCCAGGCCGGTCTCGGCGTCACGATCGACGACGTGACGGCGAGCGAGGTCGTGCTCGTGACGATGATGCCGGATGACTCGCAGTCGATCGCGGGCGCGGGCAACACGGACGCGGTGCGCGATGGCCACAACTTCGTGCTCGAGGCGCTCGAGGGCTCGAAGCAATCCGGTGAGGTCCTCGCGCACACGCGGTACCTCAACGGCTTCGTGCTGACGCCGTACACGGCGCTCGCGCACGCGGAGAAGATGACGAAGCAGAACTACAACCCGTGCCTCGGCACGCCGCTCTACGACCAGGCGGCGGTGGTGCTCGGCACCGTGATCGCGAAAGCGCAGGAGCTCTCGCAGGCCGGGATCGCCGTGCGCACGGTGACGCTGATCATCACCGACGGCGGTGACTATGGCTCCGCGCGCTGCAAGCCGGCCGATATCAAGGCGATCGTGACCGACATGCTCGCGCAGGAGAACCACATCGTCGCGGCCATGGGGATCAACGACGGCACGACCGACTTCAAGTCCGTGTTCCGCTCGATGGGCATCCCCGACCGCTGGATCCTGACGCCGGGCAACTCCGCCACCGAGATCCGGCGCGCGTTTGCCGTGTTTTCCCAGTCCGCGGTGCGCGCGTCGCAGGGGGCACAGCTCGGCGGATTCGGAAACTAGGCGCGCTATGCTCGAGGGCAATGCGCCTTGCTCTCGTCTGCGTGGTGTCGCTCGGTCTGGTTGGTTCGGCGGCGGCCGAGCCGTGCCCGATGTTCGGGCTCGAGTCGAAGGTCCTCGCGGAGGACGCGACCGTGTCGAAGGAGGGCGGCGTCGTGGTCGGCGAGATCCCCGCAATGATCACCGACAAGAAGCCGTCACCCGATCGCAGCGCGTGGAAGCTGAAGGCCAAGGGGAAGGTGAGCGCGGCGACGGCGTCGGTCCTCGCGCCCGGCCTCGTGGTGTATCGCCCGCCGGCGACGACCACGTCGTTCGAGGTACTCGACGGGGCAGGAAAGCGTGTCGGCAAGGCAAAGGTGATGACGAAGGAGGCCGAGCTCCTACCGGCGCCGGCGATCAAGGCGATCACGTCGGGCGAGACGCGGTCGGTGCATCGATCGGTGTTCGTCACGGTCGAGCTGTCGGCGAGACCGCCGAAGGAGGCGATCGCGCTCGTCGTCGGTCCGACGAAGGGCCCCGCACACTCGTGGGGCAGAGCGTTCACGGATGCACCGGCGATCACCGTCTACAGCACGCAGGGCGGCTGCATCGACATGTTCCCGAACGGGACCGTGATCTCGCAGCCGGGCGATCGACTGGTCGCGTTCTGGGTCGATGCCTATGGTCGCCGCTCGCGCGTTTCGCCGCTGGTCGTCGTCGAGAAGGCACCCTAGGCGATCGTGAAGCTGATCGTCCTCGCCCTGGTGATCGCGCTCGCGGCGCCGGCACGTGCGCAGCCGAGCGATACCGAGCGCCTCGTCCACCTCGGCGGGATGATCGGCTTCGGCGGCCTGTACCTCGCGGTGGAGTTCCCGTGGAAGCTGCGGTTCGCGTCGAAGGAGTGTACGTGGTGCGATCCGCCCGGCATCGATCGCGGCATTCGCGACGCGCTTCACTGGAAGCGCCGCCTCGTTGCGGCGCGAACCAGCGACGTGCTCGGCTTCGCGGTCTCGCCGATCGTGCTCGCGTCGCTGACGATCGCCGCGAGCGGCGAGCACCGCAGCCTGCGGCGGACGTTCGATGACGTATCGCCGATGATCGAGTCCGCGATCATCGTCAGCCTGATGCAGAGCACGACGAAGTACATCGTGCGTCGCAGCCGACCGTTCGTGCGGTACGCGCCACCGGGGCGGCTCTACTACCACGACGACAACACCGCGTTCTGGTCCGGTCACACCTCGGCGGTGTTCGCCGAGACCTTCGCGTGCGGAATCATCGCGCACGAACGCGGCTACAAGCTCGAGCCGGCGATCTGGGCAACCGGCATCACGATCGGCGTGGTCACGGGCTATCTCCGGCTCGCGGCCGACATGCACTACGCGAGCGACGTGGTGGTCGGCGTCCTGCTCGGCATCGGCGTAGGCACCGCCGTGCCGTATCTCCTGCATCGCTCGTCGCTCGAGCGCGATCCTGATCCCGTCACCGTGAGATCGGGGCCGCAGTTCCTCTCGTTCGGCGGCGCGTTCTGACCACCGAGCCGCGCTATGCTCGCGGCGGATGCGCATCGCAGTAGCGCTGTTGCTCGCGCTGGCCACCTTCGCTCGGGCCGAGCCGAGCGATACGTCGCGCGCCGTGCATGTCGGCGCGATGATCACGCTCACCGGCGTCTACCTCACGATGGAGTTCCCGGTGAACCACTGGTTTGCTCCGACGAAGTGCGTGTGGTGCGAGCCGCCCGCCTTCGACCGTCGCATCCGCGAGGCGCTGCGCTGGGACAACACGCGGTTACCCGGAATCACGAGCGACATTCTCGGGTTCGCGGTGGCGCCCACCGCGCTCGGGCTCATGATGCTCACCGCGAGCGGCGACCATCGCACCTGGCGGCGCACGCTCGACGATGCGGCGCCCATGATCGAGGCCGCGTTCGGCGTCAGCCTGCTGCAGAGCGTGACGAAGTACCTTCTCCCGCGTAGCCGACCCCTCGTACGTTACGCGAAGCCGGGACGCGCCTACTATCACCGAGACTACGTCTCGTTCTGGTCCGGGCACACGTCGGCGGTGTTCGCCGAGACCTTCGCGTGCGGCATCGTCGCGAGCGCGCGGGGCTACAAGCTGGCGCCGGCGATCTGGGCGACCGGCATCTCGATCGGTGTGGTGACCGGCTACCTGCGTCTCGCGGCCGACCAGCACTACGCGAGCGATGTCGTGTTCGGCGCGCTCATCGGCATCGGGGTGGGAATCGCGGTGCCGTATCTGATCCACGGCTCCTCTCTCGAGCGCGATCAGGATGCGACCACGATGCGTACCGCGCCGCGGTTCCTGTCGTTTGGTGGTCGCTTCTAGCGGCTCAATCCACAGAACGCGGCGACCTCGTCGCGATACGCGAGCCAGGCGGCGAGCGTGGCCTCCATCGCCGCGATCACGGGCGCGTGCTCGGAAGCGGGTACGTGATCGAGCAGGATCCGCCACGCGGCGGTGCGGTGGCTTCCCTCGACCTTGCGGTGCGCCTTGGTCAACGCGAGCGCCTCGATCGGCAGGTTGTAGTGCTTCACCAGCGGGTGATCTTCGAGCGGCGGCGCCGGGCGCTTCGGCGCGTTCGGATCGAGCTCGCCGCGCTCGTGGTCGGTTCCCTCGAGGAAGATCGTGGTCACCGCGCAGGCCTGCGACCAGCCACGCGCCTGCGTGTAGAGATCGAGCGCGTCGCGAAACTTCCTCGCCGCCGGTCCGAGCTCGATGCGCGAGAACCGCGTCAGGTCGAACCCGAGTCCTTTCGGATACTCGAGGAACAGCTCGGGGTGCGGGCGGCCGGCGATGATGCCGCCGGTCTCCTCCTCGTAGAGGTTCTCGGCGAGATCGCGGCGCGCCTCGGCGACCGGGCACTGCACGTACGCGCGGCCGATCATCACGGGGAAGTCGCGGACGTACGTCTCGTACTCCTGCTCGAAGTGATAGTGCATCCGGTCGCGCGGCACCTTGCCCGACGTGAAACCCGCCCACGCCCAGTGCTTCTTGCGCTCCATGATCTGGAGTAGCGCTTCGCGAAAATCGCTCACCTCGTGAGTGTAGCCTCCAGATCGAGGTGCAGCGAGGCGTTGCCGGGGCTTGCCGTGACGCGTGGCACCGCGCGCTTGATCACGAGCTCTGCGGGAAGCCCCGAGGCGCCGAGGCGGCGCTCCACGAACAGGTCGTCGAGGAGCTTCGTGAACGTGGTGGTCAGCGCGCCGTGGAAGTCCGCGCCGCGCGTGCGAATCGCATCGACCAGATCGGCGTAACATGGCACCAGCACGGTCTTCGTCCTCTCGCACGACAGCTCGAGCGCCCCGAGGTCAACGCTCGTCGCCGCGACGCCGACCGGGGCGAACGCGAAGTCGAGCCCGCCCCAGATCCGGCCGATCGTCGGCGACGTGCCATCGGTGATCGTGACGCGCGCATCGGCCGCGAGGCGCAGCTTGCCGTTCGACGGCGCGAGCACCGGCGGGAGGGCGAGCGTGACGGGTGACATGCGGATGGTCAGGAACTCCTGGACGATCGGATCCTCGTTGAACCGGCGATCGAGCCCGGCCTCGGCGAGCTGGCGATCGAGGAAACCCGTTCGCCACAGCTCGTAGAGCAGCGCGTTGAGCGCATCGAGGTCGAGGTCGAGCGCCATCGTGGCGCCCGGCGCGATCACGCCGCGCCGCGCCTTGCCGCGTTTCGGCGGCAGGATCTTCGGATTCTTCGCCGTGCCGATCTGCACGGAGAACGGAATCGCGCCCGACGTGCCCTCGATGATCTCGGCCGGCTCGCCGCAGTACGCGAACCGCAGCATCTCGCCGCCCGGCAACTCGAACGGAGGCGGTGGCGCGAGCGCGGTGATCAGCAGGCCATCGAGCTGGCGCCGCGCGAGCTTGGTCGCGAGCTTGTCGCCGCCGAGCTTGTCGCTGATGAACTGCGCGACGCCGTTGTCGAACGAGAGCCCCGCGCGGGTGACGATCCGGAACCCGAGCTCGCTCGCCGCGGGCGCCGGGATCAGCGCGATGACGAGCGGGATCTCGACGCGCTTGAACACGACGCGCACCGACGCTCGGACGTAGCCATCCGGGGCAACGCCCACGGCATCGCGGTCTTCGGGATGCCACTCGAGCCGCGCCCAGCGCAGCGACACGTCCTCCACGCGCTGGAAGTCGCCGATCGGGAACTCGCCGACGTCGGCCAGCTCCTGCGCGAGCATCGTCTTCAGCTCGCCGGCGATCGTGCCCGGACCGGCCTTGCCGTCGTCGAGCAGTCGCTGGGCCACCACCACGCGCCCGCTGCACGCCTCGGCGAGCGGATCCTGGAACGGGCCCACGAGCTGCGCCGTGCCCACGCTGCGGGCGAACCCGCCGCGGTACGTCACGCTCCAGCGCTTGCGGTGCAGCCCGGGCCCCGGCGGCGCATCGTCGTCGAGCTCCGCCACCACGCGCGGCTCGATCTCGGGCGGAACCACGCCGTCGATCGCGAGCACCGGCGAGACGTTCGCGCCCGCCACGTCGACCGAGAGGTCCGTGCCGTGGCACCGCGCGGCGAGCGCCACGAATCCCACCGCATGCGCGGCGACGACTGCGAGACCGATGCCGGTGCTCGGCTTCATGTGGGTCGAACGTTCACCGGAGCGTCAGTCTTCCAGCGCGTCGTCGCGGACGGCGTTCGTCGAGATCGTGCGGGTGGAATAGTCGACGATCCGGATCTCGTACGACCATCTGCCGGGCGTCAGCGGAGGCTCGCCGACGAAGTCCACCGGGATGCGATCGAAGCGGTCAGTGCCGATGTAGAAGCTCGCACCGGTGTACGCGTACATCTCCGTGGTCGCGACGCGGTACTCCGTGCAGGTATCGTTCGCTTGCACGGCATACACTGCGGTCTCGTACGGGGCGCTGTTCGCGATCTCGAAGCCGGTGCGATTGCAATCGCGAGTCTCCACGGGCTGCGCGTCAACGCATGCGGTCGCGATCAACGCGATCAGGAGGAGTGCGCGCATGGAGCGATTCTAGCTCCCGAACACGACGACAACGGTGAACAACTCCCAGGCGACGACCCATAGCGTGCAGGCGACCACGCTGGCGGTCATGCCGCGGGTCACCGCATCGGCCTCGGGCTTCGGCGCGCCGCCCTTGGCGACGACATCGCTCGCGATGCCCCACGCGTAGATCCACACCAGGAAGCCGGCGCGTAGCGCATACGCCACGCGCTCGGGACGCGGATCGAACAGGTCACCAGTGAGCAGCTCCCACGCGTGCGGCACGCCGTACGAGCGGCACACGAGGAGGCCACCGGCGATCATGCCGAGCGCGAAGATGCACGACACCGCGAGGAAGCACACCGCGGTGGCGAGCCACGCCGGTGCCCAGAGATAGGCCTTGCGATCCACGCCGAGCGCATCGAGCGCGAGCGTCTGCTTGGTCAGGCCCATCGAGCCGAGCCACGCGTTCGTCGCGCTGCCCGACGCGGCCACGAACAGCAGCGCCGAGAGCGCGGGCGCGAGCGCCACCACGTAGCTGCCGCCGATCTGGCGCAGCAGCGCATCGGGCCGCACGCCGGCGCCGCCGACGCGGCTGATCACGTAGAGGACCGTGTAGCCGATCAGCGTCGAGACGATCAGGTAGAACGGCAGTGGACGCAGCAGGGTCTGCGCGACCACGCGGCGAGCGACGATCGCGAAGTCCTTCGGATGCTTGACGAGCTGCTTCGGCGCGCGCACGAGCGAGCTCATCGCCACGCGAAATGGAGCGATGAGCGGATCGAGCCAGCGCGCGAGCTTCGTCATCGCGCCGCGCGGCTTCGGCGGGCCGGCGGGCGGCTTGCGATCGCCATGCTCCTCGAGGTGGTCGACGAGCGCCGCCTCCAGCTCCACGATCCACGCGCCCCGCTCCTCGGCCGCGTGCCCCGGGTCCTCGAGCGCACCGGGCCAGCGGTCCGCGAACATCTGCTCGAGCCTCCGGTGCTCGAGCGACAACAAGTACAGCTTGTCGGCCACGCCGGCCGCGAGCGCGACGTCGTGGGTGACGACGATCACCGAGATGCCGAGCGCCTTGACCTGCTCGCGGATCAACCGCGCGAGCATGCGGACGCGATGGGGGTCGAGGCCGACCGAGGGCTCGTCGAGGAACAGCAGCTTGCGGCGCGAGGCGAGCACGCGCGCCACGGCCACGCGCTGCGCCTGTCCTCCCGAGAGGCCGGTGACGGGTGTGCCGGGCTCCGCGAGCTTCGGATCGAGGCCCACGCGCTCGAGCCACTCGGCGGCCTCGCCCTCCTTCGGCGTCGCGTCACCTTCGGCGTGGCGCAGCGCGAGCTCGAGGTTGCCGCGCACGTCGAGATGATCGAACAGCGCGCCGCGCTGCGGAACGAGGCCGAGCTGACCGCGATCGAGATCGAGCTGCGCGCTCACCACCTCGAAGCCCGCCGCATCGAGCTCCTCGCGCTCGAACAGCACGCGCGCGAACGTCGATTTGCCGGCGCCGGATCCGCCGAGAAGGACGATCACCTCGCCGGGTGCGATCGAGAGATCCACGCCGTCGATCAGCACGCGCCCGTCGGGGAGCGCGACGCGTAACCCCTTGACGGCCAGCACCTACCGACCGTAACCGCGATCGGGAGATGACGTCACCTACATGGGCCCGGTTGCACGCGATCGCCCAACTGAGCCTGCTGATTCATCAAGCAAAATCGTGACGATTGGCGGAACCGAACGCCAGGGCCGCTGTCTCAGTTCTTGACCGCACGATACGTCGTCGTTCGGTCGCCTCGGCGAATAAGGAGCCGTGACGTCATGCGTGCGATTGCACGCGCGATTGTCGTGGACCAGCCGGAGCCAGGTGCGCCAGCACCACTGACGCAGGTCCATCCATGTCCAAGCTCACTCTTTCGTTCCGCATCTCGTACAACGGCCAGCTGGTTCGCGAAGAGAAGCTCGGCCAGACCGTCATCAAGATCGGCAAGGTGCCCTCGGCGCACCTCCAGCTCGCCGATGAAACCGTCAGCCGCATGCACGCGATCATCGAGGTGATGGGCGCTGACGTCAGCATCATCGACCTCGGCTCGACGCGCGGCACGTTCGTCAACGGCGCCAAGATC
Organism: Haliangiales bacterium; assembly: GCA_038203335.1. Classification (GTDB taxonomy): domain Bacteria; phylum Myxococcota_A; class Polyangia; order Haliangiales; family Haliangiaceae; genus JABFXX01. Next base: position 87,309 of record JBBRED010000001.1, read on the forward strand.
AACAAGGCGAAGCTCGAGAGCGGCGACGTCATCCTCGTGGGCGACACCACGATCGAGCTCTCGATCGCGCAGGCCTCGCCCGCGCTCGTCTCGGTCCCGGCCGCCGCCGCGCCGATGCCGGTCGCCACGCAGACGCTGCCGCCGCCGGTTCCCGTCATGGCCGCCCCGGCGCCGGCGCCGCAGATGTACGTCGCCGAGTCGGCCGACGATCCGAACGGCGCGCGTGCGATCGAAGTCGCCACGATGCTCGGTGACTCGGTCGTCAACGTGAAGCACTGCATGGACCCGAAGGGCGGCAAGGTCACCCCGAAGACCTGGGGCTTCGTCGCCGCCGGTCTCGCGTGCCTCCTGACCTCGGCCACCGCGTTCGCGATCTCCGTCAACGAGGCGGCGCGCAACAAGGGCGCGCTCGACTACTGGACTCACGTCCAGAAGCGCCCGCAGCACGCGTTCCGTCCCGTCACCTCGGGCCCGGGCCTCGACTACCTCGCGTTCGGTGGTCTCGCGTTCGGCCTCCTCGGCGTGACCGCCGGCCTCGCGCGCGCTCGTCGCGAGCGCAAGAGCCCGTTCTACCGGATCGGCACCGCACCGGGCGTCGAGCAGGCGCTCGAGACCGCGCCGTCGCCGGACTTCCCGATGGTCGCGCCGCAGGGCGACGAGTTCGTCTTCAACTTCGGCGCGGGCATGGACGGCGAGATGACCGTCAACGGCCAGACCACGCCGCTCGCTGACCTCGCGTCGTCGGGCCGCGCGCGTCCCTCGGCGACCACGCCGGGCGCCACCGAGGTCCCGATCCCCGCGACCGCACGCATCCGCGTTCGCTCCGGCCTCACCACGTTCCTCGTGTCGGCGGTCGCGCAGCCGAAGCAGGCGGCGGTGCCGATGTTCCCGGCGATGGAAGGCCGCGCGATGAAGTATCTCGCGGGCTCGCTCGCGGCTCACCTCGGCATCATCGCGTTCCTCGGCACGATCCCGGCCGAGGGCAGCACCGTGAACGTCGAGCTCGGTGATCACGAAGTGGTCAGCATGAAGGGCGAGACCAAGATCAACGACGATGTCCCGCCGCCGCCGGAAGAGGATCCGACCACCGGCGAAGCGGGTGGCAAGGACGGCGCGGGCGCGAAGATGGCGCTCGAGGACGGCGCGGCTGGCAAGCCCACCGCCGAGCGCGTCGATGGTCACATCACGATCAAGAACACCAACAAGGAGCCCGCGCTGTCCCGCGAGGAAGCGATCGAGCAGGCGCGCAACAGCGGCTTCATGGGTGACACGTCTCGCCTCACCGACAGCATCCACGCGCTCGCGACGACGCAGGACTTCTCGAGCGGCTTCGACGACGCGAACGTCTACGGCCCGCTGTTCGGCGCCGAGGGCGAGGGCAAGGGCAGCTTCGGCGGCGGCGTCCACGGCTGGGGCCCGGGTGGCGGTTGCGGCATGCCCCCGTGCGGCGTGATCGGCACGGGTCGCTACGGCACGATCGGCAACGGCTCGAAGGCCGGCGACGGCTGGGGTGGCCCGGGCAACGGTCACGGTGGCATGCGCACGCACGGCGGCATCATCCCCGAGGGCATCATCGGTCGCCCCACGCTCGATGGTGACCTCGACAAGGCGATCATCAAGCGATACATCAAGCGCTCGGTCGACAAGATCGCCTACTGCTACGAGAAGCAGCTGCTCGCGAAGCCGAACCTCGGTGGCACGGTGAACGTCAGCTTCTACATCGACCCGAACGGCGTCGTGAAGTCGTCGAATGGCTCGGGCGTCGACGGTGCGGTCTCCAGCTGCGTCGCCGAGGTGATCTCGGGCATCAACTTCCCGAAGCCGAAGAACGGCGGCGGCGTGCAGGTGAACTACCCGTTCAACTTCCACCCGGCTGGTCAGTGAACACCGGCGAGACCACTCGCCTCTCGCGCGGCTCTCACGACATCGGTCGTGCGGGCCGCGCGGCTCGTTTCGGCATGCTGCTCGTGCTGATCGCGCCGCCAGCGTTCGCGTCCTCGTACGAGGACTGCGCGATCTCCGGTGCCTGCTGCTTTCCACGCGGATCGCTTCCGTCACCGCGTGTGCGAGCGCCGCGGCTCGCGACGATCACGAACGTCGGTGGCCCGCTGCGCAAGCCCGCCGTCAAGCGTGTGCTCGGCGAACGAACCGCCGCGCTCGGCGCGTGCGCCGGTACGGGCGAGGTGCGCGCGCATGTCATCGTGGTGCCGTCGGGTCGATCGGAGATCTCGCGCGTCGTCGCTGCGTCGCCGCAGCTCGCGACCTGCGCGACCGAGGCGCTGCGCGTCGCGCGATTCCCGGTGACCACGGACGTCACCGAGCTCGACGTTCGGATCACCTGGTAGCCGCGGTCACGGCTTGTTTGGCACGAGGCCGACCGGCGAGCTCGGCGTCGGTACCGGCGGCGTCTCCGGCGGACCAGCCGTTGGCGGCGGATTCGCGAGGCACGCGACGAGCTCGGCGCTCTGCGTCCAGTCGCACTGGCCGTCGGTCTGCCGCTCGCAGTGCGCCGACGAGTAGCAGGCGTACTCCGCCTTGTACTCGCACGTCGTGATCACTTCCTTGCCGGGCTCGCTGCACGCGACGCCGCTGCACCCGCCCTTCTCGCATGCGCCGCCCGCGACCGGTGGCGCCGTGGAAGGCGGAGGAGCCGACGACGATCCGCCACTGCACGCGGCGACCACGAATAGCAACGAGGCGAGCGTCTTCATGCCGGTAACCCTGGCATGCACCGAGCGCGGACCCGCGACCTCTAACGCGGCCTCACCGAGCGCTCGCGCTCAGCGACGGAGCGAGAGCGCCCATTTGTTGAACTCGGGCTGGAGCTCCTCGAGGCTCTTGCCGACGATCTTCTCGAGCGACGCGACGCCGGTGTGGTCCTTGTCGACGACGAACGCCTTGTAGAACTCGCGGAGCTTGCCCTTGTCCTGCAGGTACTGGCAGAGGAACCGCGCATACGCGTACGCGTCGAACTCGGCCTCGTAGAAGCCATCGCGCGACGTGGACATCAGCGTCTTCAGCGAGGGCAGAGACTTCTTCTTGATCATCTCGGTCAGGCCGGGGAGCCGCCAGTTCGTGGTGCCCCACATGTGCCCGTCGCGCTCGCGAGGTTGTTCGTAGAGCGAGGCCAGTCCCTCGTTGAACCACGACGGTGCATCCGGGAAGTTCGCCTCGATGTAGGGATGCACGAGCTCGTGCGAGAGCGTGCCGGCGCCCGGGCCGATGTTCATGATCAGCGCGTTGTCGTCGGACGAGTAGTAGCCGTACGGCGTGGTCGGAGTATCGTCGAAGAACTTCTTCGCGCCCGCCTTGTACGTGTTGATGTTCCGGAACAGCCAGATCACGAGGATCTTCTCGGGCTGCTTGTCGAAGTAGTCCTTCTCGATCAGCCGCACCACCCAGTCGACGAAGTTCACGCGCGAGCGCACCTTCGCGGAGGACTCGTCGCCGACCACCACGAATGGCGCGGTGACGGTGACGGTGAAGCCCTGGCCCTTGAGCTCCTTCGCGAGCTCGGCAGCGCGGGTCTCGAGCTGCTCCTTGGTCGGCGCCGCAGCGGCGATCGAGCTCCCGAGCAGCGCGGTGGCGAGCAAAGCAGTGGCGATCCTCATGACGAGGACGACAGAGCGCTTCCGAGCGGGTTGCACGATAAGTTCCCGAAACTTCGACCCAAGGTTGGGCAGGACACGGTGTCTACGTAACCGGGTGGCGCTGCTATCGTAGTCCCATCGTGACGGAGCCCCGTGCGCGCCGCGGCCTGGTGCCGATCGAGATCGCGCTGGTGGTCGCGATCGCCGCGGTGCCGTGGCCCGAGGGTCTTCAAGTGGGCATCCCGCTCGTGATCGCCGCGTCGGTGTGTCGCTGGCTGCGCGGGCGGAGCTGGGCCGAGGTGATCCAAGGCGGTCGCGACAAGGTGCTGGTCGGCGCTGTCGCGGGAGTCGTGGCGCTCGGCCTCGCGCTGGCGCTCGGCACGCCCGTGATCGAGGCGATGGCGATGCGCGGCGTCGAGTGGTCGCGGTTCCCGAGCGTGCGCGGGAGCATGCAGCAGATGGCGATGGTGGTCGTGCTGGTCTCGGTCGGAGCGATCGCGGCCGAGCTGGCGTTCCGCGGCTGGCTCGTCGAGCGCGTGCTCGAGCTCTCCCCCGGACCGGCCGTGTTACCCGTGCTGTGCGGCGGGCTCGCGGAGGCGATCGTGATGCCGGGCGGCCTCGCGGCCCGTGCCGGCGCCGGCCTGTTCGGCATGGGCCTCGGCTGGATGTACGTCGCATCGGGGCGCAGCGTGGTGGCGCCGATCCTCGCCCGCATCACGTTCGTCGGTGGTGCGGTGGTGCTCGAAGCGCTGCGCGTGATCGGCTAGTGTTCCTCGGGTGAGAACGCTCGTGCTCGTCATCGCGCTGCTGGGCGCGAGCCGCGTCGCCAGCGCCGATGATGTGGCCGACATCGCCGCGGTCACCGCTGCGATGCCCACGTGCGAGACCGCGCGCGGGCACTGCTTCGGTCTCCGGTTCCACATCGCGCGCACCGAGGCCGGCGGCATGGTCGTGGAGCCGGCGTGGATCGCCGCGCAGCTCGCGATGGCGAACAAGCAGTTCGAGGCGCTCGATACGAGCTTCCGGCTCGTCGGCGTCGACTTCTTGCCGGTGGATGCCGCCCGCATCGATGACCGTCCCGAGCGGAGCGCGCTCGCCACGAAGGTGAAGGGGCCGGCGATCGACGTGTTCTTCACCGGCTACCTCGCCGATGTCGACAAGGTCGATGCGTTCGCCTACGGCGTCACGTGGCGCACGAAGGACGAGCGCAAGTACATCATCATCTCGGGCATGGGGCGCGATCGCACGCTCGCCCACGAGCTCGGGCACTTCTTCGGGCTGCCGCACTCGACGTACGCGGTCTCGATCATGAACAAGACCGCGCGCGATGATCCGCCGCCGGAGAAGCGCCGGTTCGCCGACGAGGAGATCGAGAAGATGAAGCCCGTGCTCGTGCGCCTCCTGCGCGCGAAGGTGATCGTCGAGCAGAAGCCTTGATCACGTGCCCTTCGGGCGGAACGTGACCTGGAAGTTGGCCTGCACGACGCCGCCCTTCGGTGAGGGGAACTCCACGGACTTCACCGTGTCGGCGACGCATGGCGCGACCACGGGAAGTCCACTTGCAGAGGCCCGGATGATCGTCCCCTTCGGCGAGATGAGGAACTGCATCAGCACCTGGCCCTGGAGCCCCGGCTGCTTCGCGAGCTCGGGCTCGTAGCACGCGGTGAGCTCGGCGAGCTTCGTGCGCATCACGCGGAGGATCTCGCGCTTGTCGAGATCGCCCTGCGCGTAGAGGGGGCCGACCTCGAGTACGGCGGTCGCGCTCGTGTAGCTCGCGCGGGCCATGCGCAACGCTTTGACCTGATCGACGCGCTTGTCGAGCGGGCCGGGGCTTTCGCCGAGACCGACCACGGTGGCGCCGATCTCGTCGAGCGCGACGAGCGTATCGATGAGTCGCTGATACGTCACGGCACCGTCGACGAACACGTCGATCTTCGGCGGATCCTTGCCGAGGCCCTTGTAGAGGGCGCGCAGTGCGTCGACATCGACAGCTCCCCTCTTCCACCCGAGGTGCGCGCGGCCGTTCGACGGCAGCGACACCACGTCGATCTGATCCGCTCCGAGATGGAGCTCGGCCCACTGCTCGCGCGTGTCGTCGAGCACGTAGCCCTGCACGGCGGGACGGAACATCAGCCGCAGCACCGCGAACTGATCTCCGCGCTGGGCAACCCCGAGCTGCGCGCCGACCTTCATCACGAGCTTCGCGACCGCGGCCGCCGGCAACGCGGGTGATGCCATCACGAGCGGCACGATCTCGTCGGGCAATCGTGCTCCGACCGCGGCGGGCGCGCGCTCGAACCCGCGCGCGGGCACGGCGATCGAGGTCGTCTCCTTGGGGCTCCACGGATCGTCATTCGGCAGCGGCTCCGGCGGCGGCAGCACCGCGGTCGCGAGCGCGTCGAGCGTCGCGATCGTCGCGCGCGTCTTCGGCAGCGCACCTGTCCAGACGCGCTCGGGCTCTCCGAGCTCCAGGGTGCCGGTCGCGCTGATCCACACCACGTGGGTGGGACGCGGCGACTTCGCGATCGGCATCACCGCCTCGGTCTTGCCGACGAGTGGGTAGATCGGTAGGCGTGGCGGCGGCACCTCCTCGGGTGGAGACGATCCGCCCTTGCACGCGCAGACCGCCACCACGAGGACCACCCACGCGAATTGCATCCACAGCATCATCGCATGGGCAAGCCGCGGCGCCGGCGCACGCCGGGTGAGGTGCGCAGTTCTTGCGCACGGTGAGCGAGAGTGAACGGTGAGTTCCGTGCGCCATAGCGAAGGATCCCAGGGGATCGTGCGACCAATGCGCATGCTCGTTGTAAGGCTCGCTTGTATGACCGCCGTTCTTGCCGGATGCGGCACGACACCCGATGAACGTCCACCGACGCTCGAGGTCGTCGCGCTCTCGATCCTCGCGCCGACCTGCGGCCAGGTGCAGTGCCACTCGAGCTCCACGAAGCTCGTGGGCTATGCGTTCGACACGCTCGCCGGTGCGAAGGCCGCGCTGAACAGACTCGTCGGGGGGCCGGGTGGGAACGGCAACGGGCTGCTCAGCGTGCTCCGCGCGAGTGGCGACAAGCGGATGCCCGCCGATGCGCCGATGGACGAGCAGGACATCGCGTTGATCCAGGAATGGATCGATCTCGGGGCGCAGGGACTCTAGTCATGCGTCCGCTCATCCTCGGTTTCGTCGTCATCCTGGCGCTCGCGCATCGCGCGGACGCCTACCCGCAGTTCCAGCTCTCGCGCGACACCACCTGCACCGGCTGCCACATCGCGCCCGATGGCGGCGGCATCCTCAACGAGAACGGCACGAGCACGTCCGAGCAGATCGCCTGGAAGCCCGGCAACGGCGAGTGGATGTACGGCCTCGGTAACGCGTCGTGGCTCAAGCTCGGCGGCGACGTGCGCAGCGCCTCGGGCTACATCAGCAACGGCGCGTCCAACGTGGCGCTCTATCCCATGCAGGCCGAGGTGTCGGCCAGCGCGATGACCCACGGCTTCTCGCTCCACGCCGTCGGTGGTCTACGACGACCGCTCGAGGGCGGCAGCGCGGTCCACGTGCTGTGGTCGCGCGAGCACTATCTGATGTGGCAGCAGAACCCGAACGACGGCAAGGGCGTGTACGTACGCGTCGGCCGGATGATGCCCACGTTCGGGCTGCGCCTCGCCGAGCACGTCGTGTACACGCAGCGGTTCGGTGGGCGGCCGCTGTACGCCGAGACCTACGCGGCCTCCGTGTCGTTCGTGCATCCCTCGGTCGAGGTTCACGCGACCGCGTTCATCAAGGATCCGATCGCCTCGGCGGTGGAGCAGGGCAACGGCGTCGCGCTGTACGCCGAGAAGCGGCTCGGCGAGCACGCGGCGGTCGGCGTCGAAGGCAAGTACTCGTCGGGCGACGAAGTTCATCGCACGTTCGGCGGCGTCACCGGCAAGCTCTACCTCCCGGGACCCGACGTCATGCTGCTCGGCGAAGCCGAGGTGATCCGGCAGAAGATCGTCGCCGGCGCCGGCGATACGGCGACGCAGCTCGCGGCGTACGTGCTCGCGAGCAAGCCGCTCTCCGCGGGCCTCATGCTCGATGGAGGCCTCGGGCACTACACGCAGGACACGCGGGTGAAGGGCCTGACTCGCGACTGCGTCGATGTGAACCTCCACTGGTTCATGACGGCGCACATCGAGATGCTGTTCACGGGGCGGATCGAGCTCCTCGATCTCGGCTCGGGCACGAACGGCGGCTACGGGCTCGCGCAGATCCACTACCGCCTATAGCTCGCGGTTCATCACGCGGCGCAGCGTATCCGCGTCGATGTTCGAGCCCGAGAGGATCACGGCGACTGTCTTGCCCGCGAGCACGGTGCGCAGCTTCTTCAGGCCGGCGAGACCGGCGGCCCCCGCGCCCTCGGCGAGGTTGTGCGTCGTGCGCACGTACATCCGGACCGCCTCGGCGATCTCCGCCTCGCTGGTAGCGACGAAGCCTGCGAGACCGGTGGAGAGCGCGGGATACGTCATGTCGTACGTGGCGCGGGTGGCGAGACCATCGGCAAACGTTTCGGCGCGCTCGATCGCGAGGCGCTCCTTCGCGTGCCACGAGTCGTGCATCGCGGATGCGCCCGCGGCTTGCACGCCGTAGATCTTGACGTGCGGTAGCAGCTTCTGCGTGGCGACGATCGCGCCGACCGCCTGCGAGCCGCCGCCGACCGCGACGACGATCGCATCGAGCTCCGGCGCCTGCTCGCAGATCTCGGCCGAGAGCGTGGCCGCGCCCGCGATCACGTTCGCGTCGTTCGTGGAGTGCGCCATCACCAGGCCGCGCTCGCGGACCAGCCGCTGTGCGACCTCGACCGCCTCGTCGTAGTCGCGGCCCGCTTCGATCAGCTCGGCACCGTGGCCGCGGATCGCCGCATTCTTCTCCGGATTGTTCCCGTGCGGAACGCAGATCACGACCGGCGTCTCGAGTTGTGCACCGGCCCACGCCAGCCCGGCGCCGTGATTGCCGCGCGTTGCCGCGACCACGCCGCGCGCGCGCTGCTCGGGTGCGAGCGCGGTCATGAACGACAGCGCGTTGCGCGCCTTGAACGCGTTCGTCGGTAGGTGGTTCTCGTGCTTCACGAGCACGCGGACCCCGAGCTCCTCGTCGAGCGAGGGGTAGTGGCGGAGCGGGGTAGGCAGCACGTACGGCGCGATCCGGGCCCGCGCGGCGATCACATCGTCCCAGCTGATCGGCAGCACGCGGCGAGTCTACCTCCGCGCGTCATGCGTGGCACAATGCACGCGTTGGAAGTGTTCTTCCTCATGATGGGCCTCTGGCTCGTCGTCGCCGTGTCGCTCGGGTTCCGGCGTCCCAAGGGCTTCGGCGGGGCGGCTCTGCGCGCGCGGCTCGATGCGGTCTACGGCGAGCCGCACGAGCTCGTGCGCGTCACGCCCGCTGCGTTTCCCGAGGCCGACCTCGAGTTCTACGAGCGCGCTCGCAAGGAGCTCGAGGCGCGGAAGTACGCGTCGATCGGCGACGTCGAGGATCTGACGCTGTCCCGGATCTATCCGCAGAACCGCACGTTCCTGCGCCTGTTCGTCGATGCCGGTGGGATGATCCGCGCGAGCGCCTATCACCTGCATCCGCGCGGCGTCGTGATCTCGTTGCTGCAGCTCGTGCAGCTGTTCCCGCGTCACCTGCGCGTCGTCGAGCTGGTGAGCGAGGTGCAAGGCAAGTTCCTCGTCACCAGCAATACCCACGGCGTCGATCGTCTCGAGCCGCCGCCCGAGGCGAAGGTCGAGCGGCTCCCTCTCGGCACGCCGATCGGCGAGATCATCGCGCGCCACGAGGCGCGGATCACCGAGGCCGTGAAGGCGCACCCGGAGCGCGCGCCCGTCAGCTTCGAGTCGCTCGAGGACATCATCGCGTCGATGGGACGCGCGCATCTCGCGATGGCGCGCCACCGGCAGAAGGTCGGCGGCCTGTCGCGTGACGAGCTCGAGCGGCTGAAAGGTCGCCCGCTGAGCGCGACCGAGGAGCAGTTCCTGCGAGAGGTGCAGGGAACCGAGAAGCCCGAGCCGTCGTCGTCGTGAGCTACGGGCAGAGGTGCGCGTTGAAGGTGGCGTCGATGCCCGTCGGCGCGCCGGCGAGCATGACCTGCGCGCTCAGCGAACCGGTGATGTAGTCGGAAGCTCCGTCGAGGGTGACCGTTCCCGAGACCAGGGTCGCGCCCATGTACGAGAAGTACGCCGACGGCGCCACCGCGATCGTGTCCTGCGCAGCACGAAGCGTTGTTGCACCGAGCGGAGCCGCGCTCTGATTGATGCCGGTCTCGATCTCGATCGAGGCCGCCGGTTCACCCGTGCAACCCTCGATCATCGAGAACACGATCGTGAACTTGTTGTACGGAGTGCCCGAAATTGTCGCAGGGCCCTTCGTGGCATGCGCCGCGCGAACCGCCGTGTCGGGGCTGAACATCGCCGTGCTCAGCGGAGCCTCCGGGCTCGTTGCGCAGGAAGCACACACCGCGAGCAACAGGAAGGACCTCACGCTTCAAGTAGGCGCGCGCCGCTGCGCCGTGTCAACGCGGGAAAAGCCTTCTTGACCCGACCTGGTCGCCGGACGAAGCTTGAACGTGGTGGACGCGGGTAGCTCCGTCGGTGATCGGCTAGGTCGGTACGAGATCATGGAGCATCTCGCGCGCACCGATCTGGCCGAGCTGCTGCTCGCGCGCGTCTCGGGTCCCGAAGGCGTCGAGCGTCACGTCGCGATCAAGCGCTTGCGCGCGGAGCACGCCGCCGATCGCGCCGTGGTGGATACGTTTCTCTCGGAGGCGCGCCTCGCCGCCACACTGCACCACCAGCACATCGTCCAGGTCACCGACATCGGCGAGCAGGACGGCGTGCCGTACGTCGCGATGGAGTACGTGCATGGCGAGGAGCTGCGTCGCGTGCTCGCGCGCGTTCACGAGCTCGGCGAGCAGGTCCCGCTGCCGCACGTCGTGGCGATCGGTATCGCCGCCGCCACCGGCCTGCACGCGGCACACGAGCAAACGGGCAGCGACGCCAAGGCCCTCGAGATCGTCCATCGCGACGTCTCGCCCGCGAACATCCTTCTCGGCTACGACGGCAACCTCAAGCTCCTCGACTTCGGGATCGCGCGCGCGACCCTGCGCACCGCGCAGACCCAGACCCAGATGCTGCGCGGCAAGGCGCCGTACATGTCGCCCGAGCAGTGCAGCGGCAAGAAGCTCGATCGCCGGAGCGACGTGTTCGCGCTTGGCATCGTGCTCTACGAGCTCGCGACCTGCCGCCGCCTCTTCAAGGCGAGCAACGAGTACCTGACCATGGCCGCGATCGTTACCTGTCAGGTGCCGCCGCCGTCATCCCGCCGCGCCGATCTTCCGAAACCTCTCGAGGACGTGATCCTGCGCGCCCTCTCGCGCGACCCCGCGTCGCGCTTCCAGAGCGCGCAGCAGATGATCGAGGCGCTCGACGCCATCGCCCCGCGCTCGCCGCCCAGCGCGCTCGCCGCCTACGTGCGCCAGTTGTTCGGCGATCGGCCCGAGCCGTGGACCGCGCCTCACGCGCCGCGCGCGCCCGTCCACGTCGACTTCGACGGCAAGGGCACCGGCCTCGCGCCTCCGCCCGCCGAGGCACTGCAGACCAAGGTCGCGCCCGCGCCGCTCAAGACCAAGCCATCGCCGATCGAGGCCGCGCGTGTGCAGGCGCTGGCCGCCACGTCTCCCGTCGTGATCCCCGAGGGCACCCCGCGCAAGGATCCAACCGCGCCTGTCGTGTTTCCCGGCGCGCGCGCCCGTGGTGCGACGCGCGCACCCGTTCCGCCGCCCACGCGGCAGCGGCCGAAGACGATCCAGATCCCCACCTCGGGCTTCGCGACGCCGCGCACCGACACCACCCTCACCGGCCTCGGCGTCGTGACCGGCGACGTCACGATCTCGGGCACCGGCGTGGCGACCATGGCGGCGCCCGCGATGCCCGCCACCCATGCGACCCTCTCGGGCATCGGCGTGATGGTGCCGCCGACCTCGGGCTTCGAGGCCGGCGGAGCGACCACCGAGATCGTGGCCGCGCTCGCGATCGAGACGACCGTCGATGCGCCGATCGCGAACGCGTCGATCGTCGCGGCCGCGGGCGCGGTGAAGGCGGCGCGCAATCGTTCGCGGAGCAGCGGCACGATCGAGGTGGATGCGCCGGCCGCTCCAACGGGCCGTGGGCGGTCGCGGAGCAGCGGGCTGTCGAACGCCGTCGTCGCGGAGCCGATCCAGATCACGGGGTCGACGCCCGCCGCGTCCGAGCCGGGGACCGAACCCACGGAGCTGGCCGCCGTGCCGACGGACGCACTGGTGGGCGGTTCGAGCGGGGACATCGCGGAGACCGGTGCGAAGCGCCGCTCGGGCGATTCCTCCTCGACGAAGGCACGAAAGGGTCGCGGGAAGGCGAAGAGCAGCCTGTCGAACGCCGTGATCGCCGCGCCGATCCGCGTCACCGACTCGATCGCTGCTGAATCCGTCGCGACTGACACCCGCGTCGCCACGATACCCGCCGCGATCGACACCCGCCTCGAGCCCGGCGCCACGATGCCCGCCGCGACTGGCACCGGCGTCGAGCCCGGTGCCACGATGCCCGCGCCGGCTGACAGCGCAGAGACCGTGGATCGAGCGTCGAGCGGCAGCAGCGCGCAGCCCGCAGCCTCGGCGCTCGCCTCCGCGCCGAGCGGTGTACCGCGGCTCTCCGTCATGGCCTTCGCGGCGCGTCCGCGCGAGGTCTCGACCCTCACGCCTCTCGTGCTGCCCCCGACGACGCCACTCTCCGCGCCGATCCCCATCATCCCCGCGGCAACCCTCGACGACAGCTGGGACAGCTCCGCGTTCCCTGCGCCGCCATCGGCGACCGCGTTCGTGCCGATGGGCGCCGGCGACGCCGCCCGCATCAGCACACCGCTCGCGCTCGGCGACGACCCCGATTCGTCCGCGGTCCTCACGCCGTCGTTTGTTGGCGCCGTCGAGATTCTCGAGTCGCCGGATCGCAACCGCACCGAGATCGTGGCGCCACTACCGCCACCTCGCCCCTCGGCGCAAGCGGGCGACGCCTGGGCGAACGGCGAGGACGATCTCGATACATGGCCGCGGCAGCGACGGTGGTGGCCGTTCGCAGCCGCCGCGGGCGCCGCCGTGCTCCTCGTCATCGTGCTCTCCGTCGCGCTGTCGGGCGGCAACAAGACCACGTCCGTGCCACCCGTCGGTGCGGAGCCTCGGACTCCGGCTCCTGCATCGAACACCGCGGTCGTGCCTGTCGCTCCCACGCTACCGGTCGCAGTCGACTCCGCGGGGCAGCCGAGCGCGACGTCGGGCGAGTCGAACGCGGATTCGCCGGCTCAGCCGAGCGGCGAGTCGACGGCCGCGGTGACCGCGCCGTCCACGGGCGCACCGGGCAGCGCGTCGAGTGTCGCGACCACGGCTCAGCCGCCGCCGTCCTCCACGTCGAACGGTTCGAACCTAGCGACGATTGCGCAGCCGGGCGCCACGACGCGAACAGCGCCGAGCTCAAACCAGCCGGCGTCCTCCAAGCTCGTGACGACGGCGAAGCCGGGGACCTCGAACGCCGCGACGTCGGGTCAGCGGGGCGCCACGACTCGAACAGTGCCGAATTCAAACCAGCCGACGTCCTCCAGGGTCGTGACGACGGCGAAGCCGACATCCAAGCCGCCGACGACGTCGAAGATAACGACCACCGCACAGCCCGCGACGACGTCGAAAACGACGTCGAAGGTCACGACGACGGCGAAGCCCGCGACGGCGTCGAAGGTCACGACGGCGAAGCCCGCGGCGACGTCGAAGGTCACGACGGCGAAGCCCGCAGCGACGTCGAAGCTCACGACGACGGCGAAGCCGGCGGCCACGTCGAAGGTCAGCACGACGGCGAGGCCCGCAGCGACGTCGAAGCTCACGACGACGGCGAAGCCCGCGACGGCGTCGAAGGTCAGCACGACGGCGAGGCCCGCAGCGACGTCGAAGCTCACGACGACGGCGAAGCCGGCGGCCACGTCGAAGGTCGGCACGACAGCGCGGCCCACGGCGACGTCGAAGCTCACGACGCCGGCGAAGCCCGCGACGACGTCGAAGCTCGCGAAGCCCGCAGCCGCGACCGCGAAGTCGAAGCCCGTATCCACCGCCAAACAGCCTCCGGCGGCCGCGAAGAAGCCGGTGCCGGTCGCAAAACCCGTCGCGAAGGCGAAGAAGTAGCCCGTGTCCGTCGCCTCCACGAGGGCTGTCCGAAAATGGGGTCCGACCCCATTCCCGGACGGGGCTACAATCGGGGCGGTGACCCGGCTTGTTGTCGCGATCAGTGTGCTGCTCGGCGCGTGCGGCGGCGACGATGGCCACTCGTGCTCTGCGTGCGTGTCGGACGGTCAGGCGGCGTCCGACGGTGCCAGCGATGCGACCGAGCAGAGCGATGCACCGGTGACCAGCGGCTGTCCGGCGGGGTTCGCGATGATCGCGGGCGGCCAGGGTATGCACCGCTACCGGCTGATCAATGCGACCGACGGATGGAGCGCGCAGCGCGGCGCGTGTACGGCGATCACAAGCTCGGCGTATCTGGCGATCCCGGACGACGCGGAAGAGCTCGAGGCGATCGCGACGCTGTCGGCGGCGAGCGCCTCGTGGGTCGGGCTCAGCGACACGGTGACCGAGGGGGTTTTTGTCACCGTGAAAGGAACCGCGGCGGCGTATTTGCCGTGGGATGCGAACCAGCCGGACGACAACGGGACGCAGGGCGAGGACTGCGTGATCATCCAGACGTCGTCGGCGAAGTTGCGCGACGAGAGGTGCACGTCGAAGTTTCGCGCGGTCTGCGAGTGCGAGCCATGAGCTAGCTTCAGTCGAGGGTCAGACCCCCCTGGCATTCTCGCCAGATGCGGGTGCTCCACACCTCGGACTGGCACCTCGGGCACACGCTCCGGGGTGAGGTGACGCGCGAGCACGAGCACGGGCTGTTTCTCGCGTGGCTGCTCGCGCGCTGTGTGGAGGAACGCGCCGATGCGCTCGTGATCACGGGGGATGTGTTCGACAGCGCCACGCCTCCGGCGAGCGCCGAGCGGATGTGGTTCGAGTTTCTGGCCGCGGCGCGCCGCGCGTGTCCGGTGATGGACATCATCGCGATCGCGGGCAATCACGATTCGCCTGCGCGCCTCGGCGCCGCGAGCGCGGTGCTGCGCGAGCTCGGCGTCCACGTGATCGGGGGCTTGCCGCGGACCGCGGGTGGCGCGATCGATCTGGACCGCGTGCTGGTCCCGATCGCCGGCGGGCGCGGGCTGGTGGCGGCGGTGCCGTTTCTACGTCCGGTGGACCTGGCGCCGGACATCGCGGATCCGCTCGAGGCGATCTACACGGAAGTGGTCGCCGGAGCGCGCGCTCGCCGGACACCCGAGCAGGCGCTGATCGTCACCGGACATCTGTACGTGGCGGGGGCGGACGCGGCGTATCTGTCCGAGCGTCGGGTCTCGATCGGCGGCGTGGAGTCCGCGCCGCTCCGGCTGTTCCCCGTGGACATCGACTACGTCGCCCTCGGGCACATCCATCGCGCCCAGCGCGTGGGTCGCGAGACGATCCGCTACGCGGGCGCACCGATGTCGCTCGCGCTCGACGAGGCGGCGTACCGCCACTCGATCAACGTGATCGAATTCGCCGGCGGGCGCGTCGCCGAGATGCGGCAGCTACCGATCCCGCAGGCGATCGAGATCCTGCGCGTGCCGCGGCGCGGATCGGCGCCGCTCGGCGAGGTGCTCGCGGTGCTCGACGCACTGCCGCCTCGGATCGAGAATGATCTGGCGCGTCCGTACCTGGAGATCATGGTCGCGCTCGACAAGCCGGAGCCGAAGCTGCGCGCGCTCGTGGAGACAGCGCTCGAGGGCAAGCGCGCCCGGCTGATCAACCTCCACGTCGAACGGACCGGCGATGGCGCGGCGCTCGGTGATCGGGTCAGCGCACGCCGGCTCGCCGAGCTCGATCCGCGCGAGGTGTTCCTCAAGCTATGGTCGCGCGATCACGCCGAGCCGCCGAGCTCCGACATTCTCGCCGGGTTCGATCGCCTGCTCGGCGAGGTCGCCGGCGACGGCGTGGATCCGGAGGCATCGTGAAGATCCTCGCGATCCGCGGCTGCAACCTCGCGAGCCTCGCCGGCGAGTTCGAGATCGATCTCGCGCACGGCGCCCTCGCCGACGCGGGCGTGTTCGCGATCGTCGGCAACACCGGCGCCGGGAAGAGTACGCTGCTCGATGCGCTG
The DNA here is from genome assembly GCA_038203335.1 of Haliangiales bacterium. Classification (GTDB taxonomy): domain Bacteria; phylum Myxococcota_A; class Polyangia; order Haliangiales; family Haliangiaceae; genus JABFXX01. The sequence goes on from JBBRED010000001.1 coordinate 103,169, forward strand.
TGTGTCGCGCTGTTCGATCGCACGCCGCGGTTGACGAACCACAGCCGCGTCGTGATCGGTCACGGCGACGACGATCCGGGCGCGCTCGGAGCGCAAGACGTGCGCACGCTGCTCCGTCGCGGCGCCGCGCAGGGCTGGGCCGAGGTCGACTTCGAGAGCGGCGACGAGCGCCAGTACCGTGCGCGGTGGTCGGTGCGCCGCGCTCGCGGACAGGTCGATGGCACGATCCAGGCGCAGCAGGTCACGCTGACCGCGCTCGACGGCGGCGAGCGTCTCGGCGGCACCAAGACCGAGACGCTCGAGGCGATCCACACCCGCCTCGGCCTGACGTTCGATCAGTTCCGCCGCTCCGCGCTGCTTGCACAGGGCGAGTTCGCCACGTTCCTCCGCGCCGATGGCAAGGATCGCAGCGAGCTGCTCGAGCGGATGACCGGGACGTCGATCTACACGCGGCTCAGCGTGCAGGCGCACCTGCGCGCCACGCTCGCCGAACACACGCTCGCCACCGGTCGCACCGCCGCGTTCGCGATCGCGGTGCTCGAGGATGGCGCCCGCGTCACGGCCGAGCAGGATCGCGCGCTCGCCGAAGTCGCCCGCGCCGCGGCTCGCGCCCGTCACGCCAACGCCGAGGCCGCCGCTCGCTGGGTCGCCGAGCGGTACGCGCGCGCAGACGCCGTGGTCGTGGCCGAGGCCGCACACGCCGCCGCGATCGCCGCGAGCGCCGCCGCCGAGGCCGAGCGCGCCGAGCTCGACCTCCGCCGCCGCGCGGAAGGGCTGCGCGGCACCTGGGAGGAGGCGCAGCGACGTGATCGTGATCTGGCGCTCGCGCACGGAGAAGTCGTCGCGGCCGACGCTGCTGCCATGGCCGCGAGCACCGAGCAGCGTGCGGTCGGCGAGCGCCGCACCGAGCTCGCCACGCTGCACGCACCGATTCGCGCCGCGCGCATGGCGGCCGGCCTCGTCGAGCGCGCTCCGAGCGGCGCGGCAGACCATGCGCCGGGCCTGATCTCCACGATCGCACCGGCGATCGATCTCGGCCGCGTCGCGCAGGACGACGCGGTCTGGCTCTCCGCTCGCGCCGCGCTCGCATCCGAGGTCGCCGCGTGGAGCGAGCTCGACGCGAAGTTCGCGCAGCATGCGGCCGCGCAGGATGCGATCGTCTCGCTCGAGCGTGCGCACGCCGAGCACACCGCCTCGCGCGACAAGCTGGTGCGCGCCCGAAACGTGCTGGTCACCGAGCATCAGGCGGCCACCGCGAAGCTCGGCGAAGCGCAGCGCAAGGCCGAGAGTTTCTCGAAGCGCCGCGGGCTCTCGCTCGATGCCGCGCGACGCAGCGAGGACGAGGCTCGCACGCGGCTCGGCGAGGTCGATCGCCTGGTCGCGATCGCGGCCGCTGCGCGCACCGCGCAGACCGCGCGCGAGGAGATCGATCGGCGCCTCGCCGAGCTCGCCGAGGGTGCGCGCGTGGATGGGTGCGCGCGCATCGAGGCGGATGCCGCGCGCTCCACCGGCCTCGCGGTCCGCAGCGAGCGCGAACACGCGGTCGCCGAGCTTCGCAAGGCGGCGGGATACGAGCACGCGCGCGCGGAGCTCGTCGATGGCGAGCCGTGCCCGCTGTGCGGCGCCGAGGAGCACCCGTGGCACGATCGCGGCGCATTCCACGACGTGATCGCCACGGCGAAGCAACGCCTCGATGCGGTCGTCATCGAGCTGGACACGCTCACCGCCGCGATCGCCCACCTGGAGGCGCGCGCCGAGCATCGCAAGCACGAGCAGACGGCGATGGTCCGCTCGCGCGCCACGGCCGATGCCGCCGCGGACGACGCCGTAGCGCGCTGGTCGGAGCAGCTCACCGCTCTCGGCGAGCTCTCGCTCGTGCGCGATCCTCGCGCCCCCGGCGCAGAGGCGTTCGGGTTCGAGCTCCACGCCGCGGCGAAGAAGCGACTCGAGGAGGCCAAGGCCACGCGCAGCCAGACCGAGGCCGCCACGAAGGCCGCCGCCGAGGCGCAGGCCGAGGTCCAGCTCGGGCAGGCGAACGTGGACACCACGCTGTCCCGGCTCACCGACATCGATCGCAAGGTCGCCGAGCTCGAGGCCGCGATCGGCCGCACCGCCGGCGAGCGCACGGGCAGGGTAGAGCGCCACACCGAGCTCGCCGCGGAGCTCGATGCGGCGATCGCGCGCTGGACCGCCGCCGCCGTCGAGCTGCCTCCGCGCGCGCGGGGGCGAGCCGCCGGATCGCGCGATCACCTCCGGACCTGGATCACCGAGCTCGGCGTCGCATGGCGCGCGCGCGCCGAGCGCGTCGCCCAGGCCGAGGGCGAGCTCGCCGCCGCGCTCGCGGACGTCGAGCTCTCCGCGCGCGCGATCGAGACCGCCGTCGCCGCCGCCACCGCTCGCCGCGCCGATGCCACGCGCCGTCGCACGGATGCGATCGCCGCGCTCGCCGCCGCCGCTGCTGCGCTCGAGGGCGCGCGCGCCGAGGCCGGCTTCGATCCCGACGAGCTACACCGCCTGCTCTCCGCGGAGCCTTCGCGCGTCGACGATCTCGTCGATCGCCTCGGTCAGCTCGAGCGCACCGTGGCCCTCGCGCAGACCGTGGTCACCGAGCGCCGCTGCCGCGTCGAGGAGCATGCCGCGGCGCAGCCGGCTTCGATCGATGACGCCGCCGGTGTGGCCGAGCTCGCCGCGGCGCAGACCGCCGCCGAGCAACACGTGGCGCGCGCGGCCGCCGTGATCGCCGCTGATGACGACGCGCGCATCCGCCGCGTCCAGGCACTCGCGCATCTCGCCACCGCCGAGGCCGCCGCCGACGTGGATCGAGTCCTCGGCGAGATCATCGGCTCGCACGACGGCAAGAAGTTCCGCAGCTTCGCGCAGAGCCTCACGCTCGACGGTCTGCTCTCCGTTGCGAACGGCCACCTCGACGAGCTCGCGCCCCGCTACCAGCTCGAGCGTGTCCCGAACCACGATCTCGAGCTCCAGGTGATCGATCGCGATCTCGGCGACGAGGTCCGCTCGGTGCAGAGCCTGTCGGGCGGCGAGAGCTTCCTGGTCTCGCTCGCACTCGCCCTCGGGCTGTCCTCGATGTCCGCGCACGACGTTCGCGTGCGAACGCTCCTCATCGACGAGGGCTTCGGCACGCTCGACCCCACCACGCTCGATAGCGCGCTCGCCGTCCTCGACGCTCTTCAGGCGCGCGGTCGCCAGGTCGGCGTGATCTCGCACGTCCCGCAGCTCGTGGAGCGCGTCGGTGCGCACATCCGCGTCGAGCAGCGCGGCGGCGGGCGCAGCGTGGTCATCGTCGCGTAGTATCGGCGCCATGCCGAAGATGACGGTCTCCGAGCTCGAGGCGCTGATGGACCAGTTCTTCCCCGACTGGCGCACGTTTTCGGAGATCGGTGCCCTCGGCGACAACGACATCACGGTGCGCATGCCGTTTCGCAAGCAGCTCCTGCGTGCCGGCGGCACGATCTCCGGCCCCGCCATGATGGCGCTCGCGGATACCTCCGCGTACTACCTGGTCCTCGCGCACGTCGGCCCGCAGGCGGCGAGCGCCGCGACCGCGAACCTCGACATCCACTTCCTCTCGCGCCCGCAGCCCGTCGACGTGCTCGCGAAGGCCACGATGCTCCGCCTCGGGCGCCGGCTCGCGGTGTGCGCGGTGGATCTCCACTCCGGCGACGATCTCGTCGCCCACGCCACCGTGACGTACGCACTGCCGCCGGCGCGCTAGCGATTCACGACCTGCCGCAGGTGCCACGATTGCAGCTCGATCTGCTGCGTCACCTCGCGCTGCCGCGTCGACATCGCGCGCAGTAGCACCGCGACGATCGCCACGAGCAGCGCGAGCAGCACCGCGAACGCGAGCTGTACCGGCCCGGCCGAGAACGCGACCGCCGGCGACGTCAGGATCATCGCGCCGTCGGCGAACTGATAGGTCGGCGAGACCACGCCGGCGACCTCGAGGATCCACGGCACCGCGACGCCGGCGGTGAGGATCGCAGCGACCACGCGGATCCGCCCGAACATCGGATGGATCGCATAGGCCATCAGCGTGGTGAGCACCAGGGTCGGCGCGATCACGAACGGCCCGACGATGCGGCACACCAGCGCGATCAACACGGCGTTGATGCACGCGCTCGCATAGATGCCCCGCCTCGGGATCCGCGCGCGCGTGCTCATCCAGTAGATCTGTCCGGCGCTGAGCAGAGCGATCAGCGCGAACGCCACGACCACGCGCGTGTCCCGGATCCCGGTCCACCACAGCAGCGGCACGAACCACAGATAGCCGGTCATCGCGAGCGCGCCGATCTTGCCCTGCGCCCGCGCGGCGGCCGTATCGAGATGCTCGAGCTGTGCGACCACCTCGCTCGGCACGCGCCGTGGTGGCGCGAGCATCAACTGCGTCACCAGATCGGCGGCCTCGTGCGCCGTGGGATCGAGGGCGAGCGCACGGCCAGCGGCGCGCATCGCGATCTTGCGATCATCCTCACCATCGCCGTGAGCGAGCGCGGCTCTCGCCTCGTCGATGTGATGGCGCACGAGCTCCTTGCGCGCGGCGATGTCGCGATCTCCGTCGAGGAACGCCTGCACGGAGTCTCCGAGCGTGCGCGCCGAGCTGAATCGTGCGTCGGGATCGGCGAGCGTCGCGCGCACGCAGATCGCATCGAGCTCCGGCGCCGAGTCGGCGCGCCGCCGCGACGGTGCGGCATCCACCGGCCGCACGAGGTCCGCGAGCGATCGCTCCTCGCGATGCAGCTGCACGCCGCACGCGATCTCGTAGAGGATGCAGCCGAGCGCGTAGATATCGGCCGGCGGTCCGGCGGGCTCCGCGAGCAGCTGCTCCGGCGCCATGTACGCCGGCGTGCCGAGCACCGTGCCCTTGCGGGTCTCGCCGGTCGCGAGGGCGAGCGAGGCGCGCATCGGAGCGGGATCCGGCCCGTCGGTGGTCGCGCGCGCGATGCCCCAGTCGAGCACGTACACTTCGCCGTAGTCGCCGAGCATGATGTTCGCGGGCTTGAGATCGCGGTGCACGATGCCTCGGCTGTGCGCGAACTCGACCGCCATGCACACGTCGATGAACGCGCGCAGCAAGCGCCGCCGCGCGGTCGCCGGATCGTCCTCGTTCCCCGTGCGCAGCGGCTCGATCAGTTCGTGCATGTCGGTGCCGACGAGGCGCTTCATCACGAACATCGGCCGGCCCGTCCGATCGACCGCGATGTCGTGAACCGGCACTACCGAGGGATGCTGCAAGCTGCCCTGCACGCGCGCCTCGCGAACGAACCGCGCGACCTCCTCCGCGTTCGGCTCCTCGCTGCGGATCCGCTTGACCGCGACCTCGCGGCCGAGGTGCGCATCGAACGCGGCCACCACCTCGCCCATGCCGCCGTGCCCGAGCACGTCGCCGAGCCGGTAGCGCGATGCATCGAGGGTGCTCATCGTGGTGCTTCCGAGCGCGTGCTCGGTGGCCCGCTCGAACACCGGCGCGCGCACCGCCGTGATGACCTCGCGCTCGGTATCGCCCTCGCGATCTCCCTCATCGACCATGCGGCCGATGCTACCGGACGATCAGCCCGGCTGCGTCGCCGAGCGGGCGGTACGCACCGGGTGCGGCCACTGCTCGGCGAGCTTCGCGAGCGGCGCGCCGGTCAGTCGATTCACCGTCCATTCATCCATCGGGGCGGCGCCGAGCGAGCGGTAGAGCCGGATCGCGGGCTCGTTCCAGTCGAGCACGCTCCACTCGAACCGGCCGTAGCTGCGGTCGAGCGCGATCCGCGCGAGCGCCGAGAGCAGCGCCGAGCCCACGCCCTTGCCGCGCGCGACCGGCCTGACGAACAGATCCTCGAGGTACATGCCGGGCTTCGCGAGGAACGTCGAGTAGCTCTGGAAGAACAGCGCGAAGCCGACCGGCGCGGCGCCGAGCTCGGCGATCACGACCTCGGCGCCGGGCCGCGTGCCGAACAGCGTGGCGCGCAGCTGCTCTTCGGTGGCAACGCACTCGTTCGCGAGCTTCTCGTACTCCGCCAGGTCGCGGATGAAGCCGAGGATCGCCGCGGTATCGGCGGAGGTGGCGAACCGGATCACGAGATCGTCGGGGAGGCTCATGGCTCGAAGCGCTGTACCACCGCGGTGAAGTCGGGTGGTAGCTCGGAGGCCAGCGACACGCGCTCGCCGGTGACCGGATGCTCGAAGCCGAGCGTCGCGGCGTGCAACATGAGCCGCCCCGAGGTCAGCAGCTTGCCGCCGCGCTCCTCGTAGTCGCGCACGTACACGGTCTCGCCGACGAGTGGATGCCCGGCCTCGGCGAGGTGAATGCGGATCTGGTGCGTCTTGCCGGTCTCGAGGCGAACGGAGCACAGCGTGGCCTTGACGAGCGCGCGGTCGGCGGTGACGTGCGTGATCGCGCGCTTGCCCTGATCGAGGCGCTTCGTCGAGCCGCGCATGCCATCGCCGCGATCCGGCACGAGGTACGACTCGATCCGTTGCGTCGTCACGGTGCCGTGCGCCACGCAGCGGTACATCCGCTCGAGCGAGTGCGAACGCAGCTGCGCCGCGAGTCCCATCTCCGCCTGCTTCGTCTTCGCGAACATCAGCAGCCCGGAGGTGGCGCGATCGATCCGGTGCACCACGTGGAGCGGCACGCTCGTCGCCGGCTTGCCCTGCCGCCGCCACGCGCCGCGGATCAGATCCATCGCGGTGCCGCTCTTCTCGTCCTCGTACGGCACGCTGTTGACGTCGGTCGGCTTGTCGATCACCACGACGTGCGCGTCGTCGTAGACCAGCACGCCCTCGCGCGTCGCGTCGAACGGCTTCGGCGCGTTCGCCTTGACCTCCACGCTCTGACCGGCCGCGAGCCGGTGCGCCACCTCGGTGATGACCGCGCCGTCGACGAACACCTTACCCGTCTCGATCTGCCGCTTCGCCACGGAGTTCGCGACGTTGGTCTTCGCCTTCACGAACGCCGCGAGCGTCACGTTCGGCGTATCGACGGTCCATGCCACGGCGGCGGCACGCTACCATGCGGAATGTTCGACTTCGTGGTGGTGGGTGCAGGGTCTGCGGGATGCGTGCTCGCCAATCGGCTCAGCGCGGACGGAAAGAGCACCGTGTGCCTGGTCGAGGCCGGCGGCGCGAAGCACCGCGCCTTCAAGGTCCGCGCACCGGGCCTGTACCAGCTGCTGTGGCGCACGCCGCTCGACTGGGGGCTGTCCACGGTGCCGCAGGTCCACTCCGATCAGCGCAAGCACTACTGGCCGCGCGGCAAGCTGCTCGGCGGCACGAGCTGCCTCAACGCGATGGTCTACATCCGCGGCAATCGCGCGAACTACGACGCGTGGGGCATCCCCGGCTGGAGCTACCGCGAGCTGTTGCCGTACTTCCGTCGCTCCGAGGACAACGTGCGCGGCGAGTCCGAGTACCACGGCGCCGGCGGACCCCTCGCCGTCGGCGATCCCCGACCATCGGAGTTCTCGAAAGCGTTCGTTGCCGCCGCCGCCGCGCATTGCAAGGTCCCCGTCACGGATGACTTCAACGGCGCCGAGCAGGAAGGCGCGGGCCACTACCAGGGCACCTACCGCGGTGGACATCGCGCGAGCACGGCCGTCGCGTTTCTCGATCCCGTGCGCCATCGCAAGAACCTCACGGTCGTCACCGATGCGCTCGCCATCGGGCTCGTCCTCGACGGCACCCGCGCCATCGGCGTGCGCATTCGCGAGCGTGGTGTCGAGCGCGTGATCGAAGGTCGCGAGATCGTCGTCGCCGGCGGCGCGCTCGGCTCGCCCCATCTGCTGTTGCTCTCCGGCATCGGACCGGCCGCCGAGGTGCGCGCCGCCGGCGTGGAGTCGCGCCACGATCTACCCGGCGTCGGAAAGCACCTGCAGGATCACCTCCTCGCGAGCCTCGTGTTCGAATCGACCGCCTCACCGCGCCTCTCGATCCCGGGCCTGCTCGCGTGGATGGCGCGCCACTCCCTCGGCGGCGGCAGCGGCCCGCTCGGCAATGGCCCCCTCGATGCCGGCGCGTTCGTGCGCTCCCATGCCGGCGCCGCGCTCCCCGATATCCAGTTCCACGTCACGCCCTACGGCGCGTTCCTCCCCACCGACGATGCGATCAAGACGCCCTATGGTCGGTTCGGCTCGATCCTCCCGGGCCTGATCTATCCCCGGAGCCACGGCGAGGTGACACTTCGCAGTGCCGATCCGGCGGCGCCGCCCGACATCGATCCGCGCTACTTCTCCGACCCCGCCGATCTCGAGCACCTGGTCACGGGCATGAAGCTCGGCCGCGAGATCGCCGCCACCGCGCCGCTCTCCGGCGTGGTCGGTCGCGAGGTCACGCCCGGCCCTGCGGTCGCCACCGACGACCAGCTCCGTGCCCACATCCGCGCCACCGCGAACACGATCTTCCACCCGACCGGCACGTGCAAGATGGGCACGGATCCACTCGCCGTCGTCGATCCGCAGCTCCGCGTGCATGGCCTTCAGGGCCTGCGCGTTGTCGATGCCTCGATCCTCCCCGAGATCATCGGCGGCAACACGAATGCGCCCGTGATCATGATCGCGGAGAAAGCCTCGGACTTGTTACTCGCCGATCGATGAGGAAACCCGCCGCGCGGGTGCTATGACGGGGCATGGACCGCACCCTGTTCACCGAGGAGCACCAGGCCTTTCGCAAGGCCTTCAAGTCGTTCATCGAGCGCGAGGTCACGCCGCATCAGGCGCGCTGGCGCGAGCAGGGTCAGGTCGATCGCGAGGTCTGGCGCAAGGCCGGCGCGCAGGGCTTCCTCGCGCCCTGGATGGAAGAGAAGTACGGCGGTGCCGGCGGCGACTTCGTGTTCTCGATGATCGTGATGGAGGAGCTCGCCACCGCGTACGAGAGTGGCTTCGCGATGTCGCTCCACTCCGACATCATCGTCCCCTACATCCACGCGTTCGGTAGCGACGAGCAGAAGCAACGGCTGCTTCCCGGTTGCGCCTCCGGCGAGATCGTCACCGCGCTCGGCATGACCGAGCCCGGCACCGGCTCGGATCTCGCGGCGCTGTCCACCACGGCGATCAAGGACGGTGACGACTGGGTGATCAACGGCGCGAAGACGTTCATCTCGAACGGCCAGCTCTGCGATGTCGTCATTGTCGCGGCGAAGACGGACCCGGATCCCGCGAACGCTCACAAGGGCATCTCGCTGTTCATCGTCGAGGCGAACCGCAAGGGCTTTCAGAAGGGCAAGCGCCTCCACAAGATGGGCATGGCCTCGCAGGACACCTCCGAGCTGTTCTTCGAGGACTGCCGGATCCCGAAGGCGAACCTGCTCGGTGCCGAGGGCGCCGGGTTCATGATGATGATGCAGAAGCTCCAGCAAGAGCGCCTCTGCGTGGCGATCGGCGCGGTCAGCGGTGCCGAGCAGGTGCTCGCCGATACGATCGCGTACACCAAGGAGCGCAAGGCGTTCGGCAAGCCGATCAGCAAGTTCCAGAACACGCAGTTCAAGATCGTCGAGTGCCTCGCGAAGGTCGAGGTCGGTCGCGCGTACGTCGACAAGGTTGTTGCCGAGCACGTCGCCGGCAAGTACCTCGTGAAGGAGTGCTCGATGGCGAAGTTCTGGACCACCGACATGGCCCAGGAAGTCATCGACACCTGCCTGCAGTTCTTCGGGGGCTACGGCTACATGACCGAGTACGCCGTGACTCGCGCGTTCATGGACGCGCGCGTGCAGCGCATCTACGCCGGCACGAACGAGATCATGAAGGTCATCGTCGCGAAGCAGCTCGGGCTGTGAGGCTGGGGGTTCTCGCGCTCCTCGCAGCGTGCAAGAGCGCCGCGCCGGCGCCGGTCGCAACGCCGAGCGGCCCATCGCCCACCGAGGTCGCGCCGCGCGCCCCGGGCCCAGCGACGGTGGTCGTCGCGCTGCAGCCGCACGTCGCGACGCCGGTCCTCGAGGGTCCGTTCCTCGTCACGACCATCAACCCGGGCAGCTCGATGGAGATGGCGGTCGCACCGGATCATCACTGCGATGCGCCTGCGCTCGCCTGGTTTGCGTACAGCGGCGGTGGCGTCGCGGTCAGCCGCGCGCAGACGTTGTGCGTGCGCACCGATGTCGCGCGCACGAACGGGTTCTCCGGCTACGACCCGTCGACCGTGGTGGCCCGGCCGCCCGAACCCTGATATCGTCAAAACACGATGAAGGCGGCGGCGTGCTGTCCCGCACCAGATCTGAAGGCGATCGGCGATGACGTCGCCGACGAAGCGCTTGCGTCGCTGGCGAAGGCGCTCGCGCATCCCATTCGCGTCCAGATCGTCCGCATCCTCGCCCGCACCGACGGCTGCGTGTGCGGAGACCTCGTCGAGCAACTTCCCGTGGCGCAGTCCACCGTGTCGCAGCACCTCAAGGTCCTGAAGGACGCCGGCCTTATCCAGGGCACCATCGACGGCCCCCGGGTTTGCTACTGCATCGATCCCGAGGGGTTACGCCGCTTGCGGGTCCTCGTCTCGGGCCTGTAGACTAAATCGTCAAATGACGATTGATGCGCGCAGGGCGTACGCGGCCGAGCTGCTCGGTTCCGCGATCCTGCTCGCCGCGATCGTCGGCTCGGGGATCACGGCGCAGCGCCTCAGCCCCGAGAACGCGGGTGTCGCGCTGCTCGCGAACGCACTCGCCACCGGCGGCGTGCTCTACGTCCTGATCCTCGGGCTCGGCCCGATCTCGGGCGGTCACTTCAACCCGGTCGTGACGCTGATCGAGGCCGCGTTCGGCCGGATGCCGCGTGCGCGAGTCCCGGGCTTTCTGCTGGCGCAGGTCGGTGGCGGGCTGGCGGGCGTGATGCTGGCGCACGCGATGTTCGGGCTCGAGCCGCTCCAGCACGCGACGCACGCGCGCAGCAGCGGCGGGGAGCTGCTCAGCGAGATGGTGGCCACGTTCGGCCTGTGGCTCGTGATCGCCACGTCGCGACGTGCACGTCCGTCGACGACACCGGCGGCCGTCGCGCTCTACATCGTCGCCGCGTACTGGTTCACCGCCTCGACCTCGTTCGCGAACCCCGCGGTGACGCTGGCACGCTCGTTCACCGATACCTTCAGCGGCATCAGTCTCGCCGATGCACCGCTGTTCATCGCGATGCAGCTCGTCGGTGGTGGCCTCGCGGCGGCAACCTTGCACTGGCTGACGATTTCTGGCGTCCATCCCGTGCCCGCTCCGTCTCCCTCAGCAAAGGAGACCTGATCATGAAGACCAGCGACGAGATCCGGACCGAGGTTCGAACCCATTACAGCGGCATCGCGCGCGGTGCCACCACGGGCTGCTGCGGCGCTGGGCCGTGCGGCAGCGAACAGCTCGGATACACGAAGGACGACCTGGGTGCGGCGCCGCAGGGCGCGGACCTCGGCCTCGGTTGTGGCAATCCGCAGGCGATCGCGGAGCTTCGCGCCGGTGAGGTCGTCGTCGATCTCGGGTCGGGCGGAGGCTTCGATGCGTTCCTCGCCGGGCGCACGGTCGGTGCCACGGGCCGCGTGATCGGTGTCGATATGAGCAGCGACATGATCCAGCTCGCGCGCACCAACGCCGGCAGGCACGGCACCGCGCACGTCGAGTTCCGGCTCGGCGAGATCGAGCACTTGCCAGTGGAAGACGCGGTCGCCGATGTGGTGATGTCGAACTGCGTGATCAACCTGTCGCCCGACAAGCCGGCCGTGTTCCGCGAGGCGTTTCGGGTGCTCAAGCCCGGCGGTCGACTGGCGATCACCGATGTCGTCCGGACGGCACCGATGCCGGCCGAGCTCGCGGCGGATATCTCCGCGCTGTGCGGCTGTGTCGCCGGCGCCGCGGGACTGGAAGAGACCCGCACGCTGCTCGCGACGATCGGCTTCACCGACGTGCGCGTCGAAGTTCTGCCGGGCAGCCGCGAGGCGATCGCGAGCTGGGGACCGGGCCGGAAGTTCGAGGACTACGTCGCATCGGCGCGGATCTCGGCGACGCGTCCCGGCGGCGCGTGCTGTCCGCCCGGGTGCTGTCCGTGACCGAGCTGCCGTGGCAGGACCTGCGACACGACCTCACGAGGTTCGTCGCGGCGCGCGTTCCCGCGGGCGACGTCGAGGACGTCGTTCAGGAGGCGCTGGTTCGCGTCCACGGCGGCATCGGTGGTGTGCGGGATACGGAGCGGCTTGGCGCCTGGGTCTATCAGGTCACGCGCAACGCGATCGTCGACCATCATCGGAAGGTGCGTCCCGCCGCCGAGCTCCCCGACGAGCTCGCGTGCGAGACACCCGAGAGTGACGAGTCGTTCGTGAAGCTCGCGCGGTGCGTGACGCCTTTCGTGGCGCTGTTGCCGGCCGTGTACCGGCAGGCGATCACGCTCGTGGAGCTGGAAGGCCTGTCTCAGGTCGAGGCGGCGGCGCGCCTCGGGATCCCGATCTCGACGATGAAGGCGCGGGTCCAGCGCGGTCGCGCGCGGCTCCGTGAGCTCGTCGAGACGTGCTGTGCGATCGAGCTCGATGCGCGTGGCCACGTGGTCGAGGTCACTCCGCGCGCGGTGAGGTGTGCGTGGTAGCAGCGCCGGGCGTGCTGTTCCTGTGCGTCGCGAACTCGGCGCGCAGCCAGATCGCGGAGGGGCTCGCGCGGAAACGCTTCGGCGATCGCCTTCGCATCCTCAGCGCCGGTTCGGTGCCGACGCAGGTCAATCCACTCGCGATCGAGATGATGGCCAAGCACGGCATCGATCTCTCCACGCACGCGTCCAAGCTCGTCGACGACGTCGACCCCGCGGGGATCGAGCTCGTGATCACGCTGTGCGCCGAGGAGGTCTGCCCGGTGTTCTACGCGCCGGTGCGCCGGCTGCACTGGCCGATCCCCGATCCCGCGATCACGCTCGCCGGCGAGCCGCTGTACATGCCGATGCACCGGTTCCGCGTGGCGCGCCTCGCGATCGAGGCGAAGCTGGATCTCGTCGAGCCGGCGCTCGCGCTGCCGCCGCGCACCTACATCGCACCGGCGACGCCCTCCGATGCGCCGGAGATCGCCGCACTGCTCACCGCCGTGCAGCTCCCTCTCGACGGACTCGACCAGGCCGAGCTGGTGATCGCGCGGATCGACGGCGCGCTCGTCGGTTGCGCCGGCCTCGAGCGCTGGGAGTCGTTCGGCATCGTTCGCTCGGTCGCGGTCGCCGATGCGCACCGGGGCTCGCGGATCGCCGCGGTGCTCGTGCGCGATCGGCTGTGCGCGGCGCGCTTCGATGCGCTGGTCGGCGTCTACCTCCTCACGACGAGCGCGACGCGCTACTTCGAGCGGTTCGGCTTCAGCGCGATCGATCGCGCGAAGCTGCCGCGCGCACTCGATGGCTCGACGCAGGTCGCGCTCCCCGCGTGCTCCAGGGCCACCGCGATGAAGCTCTCGCTCTCGAATTCCTCGACCACCGACGCGATGCTCGAGGCGGCGGTCACGAAGGAGCTCGCCGCGCATGGCACGCTGATGCCGCTGTGGGTGAAGTATCCGCAGATCCCGCGCGGCTCGATCGGCTGGAGGATGGGCGGCGGCGAATGGTACGCGTGGATGTTCTCCCACTGGTGGGCCTCGCTCGACGCGGCCGACCGCGCCGCCTATCGCGCGCGCTGGATCCCCGAGGGGGAGTGGGCCGACTGGTTCGACGTCGACTACTACGACGACACCGACGACGACGCTACTTGAACGTCGTCCCGATCGAGAGCATCGCTTGCCCGCCGCTCAGCTCGTCGCCGGGCGGCTCGCCGATCCATCCCCGGTAGCCGAGGGTCAGGGCGATCCACGCGGTCTTCCAGCGCGACAGCTTCTTCGATTTGCCGATCGTCACGCCCACCTCGTAATAGTGGCCCGGCGTGAAGCGGGTCTTGTCGCCGCTGAACCGCTGGGCCAGCAGCGCTTGCTGCGAATCGACCTCGCCGATCCGCCCCAGCACCGAGGCCTCGAACGGACCGAAGTCGTGCGACAGCCGCACCGACGCAGTCCATCCGCGCTCCGGGGTGGTCTCGTCGTTGAGGAACCGCCGGTCCTTGTCCTGGTTCGTCCAGTGAACGCCTTCGAGCTCCACCCACGTGTGCTCGCCGAGCTGCATCATCGTGCGTTCGTGCGTGTCGTCGCGGGTGCCGAGGCCGGCGATGCCAGGCAGGGCGACCGGATCGAGGTGGAGCAGCGGCTCGGTGCCCTTGTCGAGCAGCGTGGACTCGTGCACCTCGACGGGATCGTCGGCGTGGGCTGCTCCCGCGAGGAGGTAGAGCACGAGCACGGCGGTCCGCACCCGGATGGGACACCCGACGGTGCGCCCGCGTTGCCTGTACAGTGCGCGTGTGCCAACGGCCGTGATCGACATCGGGACGAACACGCTGCTGCTGCTGATCGTCGACGCGCAGCTGCGCCCACTGGTCGACGCATGTCGGTTCGGCAGACTCGGGCAAGGTCTGGACGCGAGCGGCCGGATCTCCGACGAGGCGATCGCGCGGAGTCTCGAGATCTGCCGGGAGTACCGCGCGCTGATCGACGAGCACCGCGCCGGGCCGCCGACCATCATCGCGACACAGGCGCTGCGCGAGGCCGCGAACAGCGCCGCGTTCACCAGTCCGGCCCAGGAGCTCCTGGGCGCGCCGATCGAGGTGATCGCGGGCACGCGCGAGGCCGAGCTCGCGTTCACGGCGGTCGCGCGCTCGTTCCCCGAGCTCGCCGGCACGCCGTACGTCGTCGTCGATGTCGGCGGCGGATCGACCGAGGTCATCACCACCGATGGTGCGCGCGTGGTGTCCGCGGTCAGCCTGCCCATCGGCGCCGTGCGGCTGACCGAGCGCTACCTTACCTCCGATCCCCCGAAGCCCGACCAGGTCCGCGCGCTGGTCGCCGAGATCGATGCGCAGATCGCCACGCTCGACCTTCCCCGCGAGGTCATCGTGGTCGGCACCGCCGGCACCGCGACGACCATCGCGGCGATCGCGAAGGGCCTGACTCGTCACGATCCCGAGAAGGTGACCGGCGTGCGCGTCTCGCCGATGGCCGTGGACGCGCAGCTCGCGCGCATGCTGACGCAGACCGTCGCGCAGCGGCGTGCCACACGCGGCATCGAGCCGCTGCGCGCGGACGTGATCGCCGGCGGCGTGGCGATCTATGCGCGCGTGCTGCACCGCATCGACGCACCCGTGTTGATCACCTGCGATCGCGGCATCCGCTGGGGGATTGTCTACGAGCAGGCAACCCGCGGCGCCTGACGCGCGTCTCCTCGGGATGAGACTAGCGGCTCTTGTTCTGGTTGCTGGTTGCGCCGCGCCGACCCGCCTCCAGGTCATCCGTTCGAGCCTCGCCGGTGGAGGGCCTCACGGAGAGCCGAGCGGGACCTGCGCGGCCACGCTTCGCGTCCGCGTGGTCGACGGCGGCGGGAGCCCCATCTCGGGCGCGATGGTGGTCTCGCACGAGGGCGAGTACATGAACGCGCCGAGCATGGTGCCGAGCCAGTTCGCGTACGCAACCGCGGAGGTCGTCACGAACGCGCGCGGCGAGGCGACGGTGTGCAAGCCCGAGGGACTGCGACAATACGAGAAGGATATGTTCACGCACTCGACGGGCGCGTACATCGAGGCGAAGTTCGACAACCTCGCCGGTCGCGCATTGCCGCCGTACCGCGGGCCGATCGTGGTGCGCGCGCTCGATCCGCTCTAGACCGGATGCAGCGCGGGCGCGAGGTGATAGAGCATCAGGTAGACGACGACGCCGGTCACCGAGACGTACATCCAGATCGGCCAGGTGAAGCGCACGAGCTTCTTGTGCTTGTCGAACTTGCCACGCAGCGCGTACTTCAGGGCGCCGATCACCAGCGGTACGAGCACGACCGCGAGCACCATGTGGCTGAACAAGGTGACGAGGTAGATCGTCTTGTCGATGCCCTCGCCCGGGTACCGGTGCGCGCCCGTCGTCATGAACCGGATGATGTACGAGACCAGAAACACCGTCGACGCGGCGAACGCGGTGAGCATCCGCTTGCGGTGAAGCGCCTCGTCACCGCGTGCGATCGCCACGCGGCCCGCGACGAGGAACACGAAGCACGTGAAGTTGAGTGCCGCGTTGATCGCGGGGTGGAGCTGTTCCCAGGTCATGCGCGTCCGTCGAACACCATCACGGCGAACAGCACCGGGAGGTAGACGATCGATGCGAGGAACACGGCGCGCGCCCACTTGGTGTCGCCGTTCCGCAGGCCCGCGAAGCCCTGATACAGCACGAACGCGCCGAGCACCGAGGCGGTGACGAGGTACAGCGTGCCGGCGACGCCGAGCGGCACGAGCACGAGGCTGATCGCGACCTGCACGACGAGGTATCCGGCGATCTCGCGACGCGCCGCGGTCTCGCCGCGCGATCCGGGGAGCGTCTTCAGCCCGGCCGCGTCGTATTCGCGCTGGCGATACATCGCGATCGCGTGGAAGTGCGGCACCTGCCAGAAGAACAGCACGCCGAACACGGCGAGGCCGGCGAGCTCGATGCGCCCGGTCGCTGCGGTCCAGCCCATCAGCGCCGGCATCGCGCCCGGAACGCCGCCGACCCACACGGCCCAGTGCGAGCGCTGCTTCATCGGCGTGTACACCCCGACGTAGAGGATCAGCGCGAGCAGGCCGAGCGCGGCGGTGACCATGTTGACGGCGGCGAGGACCGGCAGTGCGATCATTCCCTGGATCGCGCCGAACCACAGCGCGCTCTGGGCCTCGAGGCGACCCTGCGGGAGCGGACGGTTGCGCGTGCGCGACATCAGACAGTCGATGTCCCGCTCGAGCCACATGTTGAGCGTGTTCGCCGAGCCGACGATCAGCGCGGTGCCCGCGAGGAGGAGGAGGGTGGTCGAGACCTGTGCGGTTCCGGGCGCGAGGCTGGTCGCGCCGGCGGCGGTGAGCAGCGCCATCATCATGATGTTCGGCTTGACCAGTGCGATCAGGTCGAGCGTCTTCGCGCGGAGCACCCGGGCGGTCACAGCACCACCGCGCGGTTCGTGGTTCGCGGCGCCGTCATCAGCCACATCGACATCCACATCGCCCACAGGGTCGCGGCGCCGGCGAAGTGGCCCACGGCGACCGGCACGGCGCGCATCGACAGCACCGTCATGATCCCGAGGCAGACCTGCGAGATCACGACCAGCGGGGCGAGCAGGGCGAGCAACCGGAGCTGCGGCCACGAGCGCGCGCGGCGCACGACGATGACGGCGGCGATCGTGGTGACCAGCGCGACGACCACACCGAACCCACGGTGGATCATGTGCAGGTGCTGGACGCCCGAATCGGGCCACCACTCACCACTCATCCCCATCGTGCACTTCGGCATGCCGAGGCACACCATCGCGGCGCCGAGGTGACGCACGAGCGCACCGAGGAGGAGCTGGATGAACACGGCGCCGCCGGCGATGCCGATCCAGCGCCGCGCGGAGCCGACCTCGCCACGCAGCTTCTCGTGGCGCTGCAGCTCGATCACGCTCGGCGCGGGCCGGGTCCTGAAGGTCGTGTAGATCAGCGTGGCGAAGTAGCTCATGCCGAGCAGCAGGTGGCCGGTCGAGACGAACCACGGCAGCTTGTACTTCACGGTGATCGCCCCGAGCGCACCCTGCGAGATCACGAGGCCGAGGAGGATGAGCGCGAGCGCGGCGTATCCGCGGTGGTTGGCGCGGCGGCGAAACAGCAGGACCGTCAACACGATCTGCAGGAGCCCGACGGTCATCGCGGCGAGCCGGTGGCCGTGCTCGTAGAACACGCCGCCCACCATCGGCGGGAACAGCTGGCCGTGGCACACGAGCGTGGGCTCGGGGCAGGCGAGGCTCGACCCCGTCGGGTTCACCGTGCCGCCGATCACCAGCAGGATGAAGGTGGCGAACGCCGCAAGCTTGGCGATGCGATGCTCGAGCATTGAACTTCCGACGGTGAGTTACCACATCTGGTGCGCCACCGACGGTTCCGGGTTCGCGATGCGACAACACACCTCGTCCATCATGGACCCAAGGGAAATCAGTAGGTTATAGAGCGACCTACGGTTGCGGTGATGCTTTCTGTGGGCGTACAGTGTTCGCGGCGAGGGCATGACCGACTCCTGGGTCGAAACGACGTCGATCGGCACGCTGCGAGGGGAGGACCTCGCGAAGGAAGGCATCACCTTCCGGTACAACCACTACCTCTACAGGATGCTCGGCAAGCACCTGTCGAACGGCGGTATGGGCACGGTCTACGAGCTCGAGCGCCGCGACGAGACCACCGGCGTGGTCGAGGCCGTCGTCGGCAAGGTGTTCCACTCGAACTACCTCTACCAGCTGCGCACCGACGACGTGACGCGGCGCGATCACCACAACAACCTCGCCGCGATGGCGCGGATCGCCGCGATCGAGCACCCGAACATCCTTCCGACGTATGTCTCGGCGCCGATCGCCGACAACTACCTGTTCGTGACGCCGCGCATGGGGGTCACGCTTCTCGAGGCGATCGCGAAGCACAACCTCACGCCGCGCGCGCGCACCAAGCTCCTCGTCCAGGCGCTCGACGGTCTCGCCACGCTGCACGCCGCCCGGCTCGTGCACCGCGACTTCACGCTGCGCAACATCCTCGTCGATGACGGCGCGAACGTGGCCTACGTGTTCGACTTCGATCTCGCGATGTCCCTCGACGACGTCGGCTCGCAGACCTATCGCACCTACTACAAGGGCCGCATCTTCGGCTCGCCTGGCTGGTCGGTCGCGCCCGAGACCATCGACCAGGCGCTGATGGACTCGAACATCAACACGTCGCTCGACATCTACGCGATCGGCGGCGCGCTCCACGGCCTGTTCACCGAGCAGCTCCTGTACGGCGCGGCCGACGATATGTGGGCGCTGCTGATGCGGATCGGCGAGGGCGTGGTCGTCGGCGGCAAGAGCAAGGTGCACTACCCCGATACCGTGCCGATGAACCTCCGCAGCGTGATCGAGGGCTGCCTCGAGCGCGATCCGGCGCAGCGGTTCCCGTCGGTGCAGGCGGTCGTTCAGGAACTGCGCGGCATGCTGCGCGAGCTGCCCGACGAGCGGCAGCGCTTTCCACGCAGCCGCACCGAGATCACCGACCCGACCGCGCGGCCGCTGCGCGTCACCGGCCCGGTCGCGACGCAGGATCCCTCGATCACGCCCGAGGTGCTCGAGGCCGCGGATTCGGCCGTGCGCGCGTGGGGCTACGAGGTCGAGCGCAGCCTCGGCCGAGCGAAGGGCCACCCGATCTTCCTCGCCGCGCCGCAGCCCGAGATGGTCGCGAGCGGTGCCTTCCCCGACGCGAACATCTTCCCGAAGCTCGTCACGATGATCGATCTGACGAAGATCGCGGACCCACGGAAGTTCGTGGAGGACTGGCAGCAGTACTTCTGGCCGATCCTCAAGCGCGTTCGCGAGGGTCTGCTGACCTCGCTGCACAAGGTGATCTACGACGCGAACACCAGCTCGCTGCTGCTGTTCTCCGAGTACGTCGACGAGCCGCGGTTCGGCGATCGCATCGCCGAGTCCGACCTGCACATCGATGGCGCGCTCGCGCTCGGCCTCCTCGTCATCAAGCAGGTCGCCGCGCTGCACGAGCACGGCATGGCGCACAACAACATCTCGCCCGGCGCGCTGCTGTTCAAGGGCGCGGCCGCGACGCGCACGGTGATGCCGGCGATGATCGGCCTCGTCGAGCCGGCGATGGGTCCCGAGGCGATGGCCGGTGATTGCCGCGCCCTCGCCGGCATGGTGCTCACGTGGATGCGGCCGAACCGGGTCGCATCGCTGCACGTCCGCATCAAGCCGATGTTCGAGGCGATGCGCGGCAAGCTCAACGCGTGGGCGTTCGACAAGCAGGTGCGCACTCCGTCGATCGAGGAGGTCAACCAGCTCCTCAGCGATGCGCTCGCGCTCGTCGACTTCAACTTCTCGGTGCTGCGCGACTCGGGCGGTGACCTCCAGGAGTACGCGTTGCTGCTGATCAGCCTGCGCCTCTATCACCTGCTGTGGCCAACCGTGGCGACCCCCGCGTCGCGCGCGTCGCAGCCGCAGATCAAGAAGTGACGGACGCGCGGTCACCGCGCTGGCGCCTGGCGGTGGCGCTCGTCGTCGTCGCCATCGGCGCCGCCGGATTCGCGATCGCGTTTCGCGCCGCCCTCGCCGGCGTCGCCAACGCCCTGGGGGGAGCCAACGTGGTCGCCATGATCACGGGCCTTCCGCCCTGGGCGCGGATCGCCTTGCCGGTTGCCGGAGGCCTGGCCGCGGGGCTCGTGGCACTCGCCGCGGTGCGGGTCCGCGAAGGCGCGGGCGTGGGCTACGTCATGGAGGCGATCGTCCTCGGTAACACGCGGATCCCGCTCGCGCGCAGCCTGCTCCAGGCGCTCGGTTCTTGGTTCTCGATCGCCGGTGGGAACTCGCTCGGTCGCGAAGGGCCGCTGATCCAGATCGGGGCCGCATCGGGCGAGGCGGCGCGGCGCTGGTTGCGGCTCGACGACGCGACGGCGCGCATCGTGCTCGCCGCGGGCGTCGCCGCGGGCTTCGCCGCTGCCTACAACGCGCCGATCGCGGCCGTGCTGTTCGTCGTCGAGGTGGTCACGGGAGTCGTGATTCTCGAGGCCGTGGTGCCGGTGGCCATCACCACGGTGCTCGCGACCGTGATCACGCGCCTCGCGCTCGGCGACGGTCCGATCTACGGCGTGCGCGCATTCTCGTCGCTCTCCCTCCTCGAGCTGGTCGCGTTCGCGGGCGTCGGGCTGGTGGCCGCGCCGCTCGGCGTGGGGTTCCTGCGACTCCTCGGGATCGTCGAGACCTGGTGGCGGAAGCTGCCCATGCCCGTGCGCCCCGCGATCGGCGCCCTCGTCGGCGGAACGATGATCTGCGCGATGCCGCTGCTCGCGGGCAACGGATTCGAGTCGATGGGACTGTTGCTCGACGGCAAGCTCGCGATCGTGACCGTCGTGTGGCTGTTGATCGCGAAGCCGCTCGCCACCGCCAGCGCTGTCTCGTCGGGTAACCCGGGCGGCGTGTTCACGCCGACGCTGCTGCTCGGTGCGTGTGCCGGGACCCTCGTCGCGATCGGGCTCGGCGAAGTGCTCGGTGCTGCCATCAGCTCGCCGGGCGCGTACGCGCTGGTCGGGCTCGCCGCGGCGCTCGCCGCGACCACGCACGCTCCGCTCACCGCCACGGTGCTCGCGTGCGAGCTGTCGGGTGACTGGGCGCTGGTCCTGCCGGTGCTCCTCGCGTCTTCGATCGCCGCGGGTCTCGCGCGCCGGCTCTATATCGACTCGGTGTACACCGCCGAGCTATCGCGCCGCGGGCTGCGCTGGCGCCTGACCCTCGATGGCCGGCGGATCATCGCGAACCAGCAGCAGGCCGTGGACGTGGTCTAGGGGCACGCAAACGAGACGTCGCCGGTGAACGGCGTGTCGCACGCGAACGGCGTGGTCATCACGAGCGCGGCGTCGATCTCGACCGCCGCATCCTGGGTCGCCATGGCGTACGTGCCGATCGCGAGGTCGTCGCTCGTGACGATGTCGATGCGCAACTCGGCCGCCGTATTGACGCCGAGGAAGCACGCCGCGTGGCCGGTCGGGAGCTGCGTGTACGCGCGCGAGACGCTCAGCGTGAGCCTGTCGGTCGGGGCGATCGCGTCGATCGCCATGGTATTCGTCGCCGCGCCGATCTCGTGGACCTCGAGCGTATCCCCGGTGGGGGCATGCACGATCGAGCAGGTGAAGCCGGTGCTGACACCATCGCCGTCGACGACGACGCTGACCGAGGCGTCCGGCATCGACCAGGTGAGCGTGCGGATCTTCGCCTGCATCGTGATCCCGTCGCCTTGCTCGTTGCGCTTCGAGAACCAGCGCGCGCTCGTGCCACTCGCGCGATCGTTCGCGATCGTCCAGCCGGTACCGGTGAACGCGTTGGCTTCGGCCGGATCCGCGAACGGGAAGAACCGCGCGATCGTGTCATCCGCGATCTTCGGCCGGCGATCACAGACGTCGCCGACGCCGTCGGGGAACTGCCGCTCCATGGTCTCGGTCGTATCCGCCTGGTTCGCGTTCGGCGTGGCCGGGCAGTTGTCACACACGTCGCCGACGCCATCGGCGTCCTCGTCGTGCTGCATCGGATCCTGTCGGTTCGGGCACAGGTCGGAGGCATTCGGCACGCCGTCGCCGTCGACGTCGTTCGGGTCCTGCGGCGCCAGGTCGTCGCTGCCAGTGCACGCCGCGGAGGCGATGAGGGCCAGCGAGATCCAGCGCATGTCGCCAGTCTACCCGGACCGATGCCCGCGGCCGGTAACTTTTGCTCTCGCGGCGGCGTATCGGGCGAATGCCGAGATTCGCGACCATCGTGATCTCGATCGCGCTCGTCGGTTGCACGACCACCGACGAGACGGCCGAGCAGATCGGAGCCAGGGCGCGCGGATATCGCGACCTCGACCAGATCAACGCGCGCGCCTTCCTGACGGCGCAGCACCAGGGAAATCCGCTCGTGAACGTGTGGGCAGACGAGCTCGCGGGGGATCCGTACCGAGCGCTGTCGACGGGATCCTCGGCGCCGGGAGCGATTCTCGAGGGTGGCATGCTCGTCAAGGAGATGCTCGATCCCGACGGCGGCGCTCCGCTGTTGACGGTGATGGTGAGGCAGCCGGCGGGATACGATCCGGTGAACGGCGACTGGTGGTACGGCCGGTTGAACGCCGATGGGAGCGCGACGAACGCTGCGTTCGTCGGGAAGGTCGGGTTCTGCATCGGGTGTCACAGCGGGGCGGCGGGCGGCGACCATCTGTTCGGAGTCGCGGCCGACAACCTGACGCCGTGAGGCATCAGCCACCACCGCCGCACACCGCGAGCGCGGGCTGAATCGTCGCGCGCATCGCCGGGTCGAGCCAGCGAGCGAGCGCCTGCCGCGCCGCGCAGAGCTGCACCACGTGGGGGGCTTTGTCGCGGAGCCCACGCGGGATCTCCACGCGCAGCCGCGGCCGCCGCTCGTCGCGACAGCGCGCCGCGGCGACGTCGATCTCGGAGTCAGGGCACACGGGTGTCATCGTCGGGTCGCCGGCGTTGGCATCGACGGGGCGGTATCGCTCGACCGGGTCCTCGTCGCGAAATACCGAACGCACGCTGAACAGACCAGATGCATCCGTGCCGCGCTGGACCAGCGCTGCGACGCTGCGGTCCTCCGCACGCTCGAAGCGGTGACAGCTCCGGCACGCATTGACCAGCTGGATCCGATGCGCCGAGCGCTCGCGTGCGCTCTCGCCGCGCGGGCCCTTGAACCGCTCCTCGCGCATGAAGCCGGCGAGGAGGACGCCGGCGCGTGCGTCCGCCGCCTCGCCGCAGGTCCAGCGGAGCCCGACGAGTCGGCCGTCGCCGTCGGGCCGCAGTACGAGGCAGTCGATCCCCGTGGTGGTCCACTCGAACTGTCGGACGTCGAGCACCCGCCACGTGCGATCCACCGGCGCGTCGGGGGACCCCGCGGGTCCGGAATACTCGACCCGCGCGGCGGTGGTGCCGATCGGCATTCGTGCGGCGGTGATCAGCTCGCCGGGCGGCACCTTCATGACGACCACGATGTGCGCCGTTCCGTCCTCGGTGGTGGGCGGGCGTACGGGCGTGATCAGCTCGATGAATCCGTCGGCTTTCCACTGCAGTGGATCGTCGCCGGTCGTCACCCAGCGCATGTCGTTCGGCACGGCGGGCGGCTCGTCGGGCGCGTGCCGGCACGCGACGACCATCAGGATCGCGACGACGCGAGCGCTCACAGTAGCTCTCGCACGCGGTGGAGCGCGATCTGCGAGAGCAGCGCGTGCTCTTCGAGGAACGCGAGCGCGGCGGCGACCTCACCGCGATCGACCTGCGGCAACTCCGTGGACCACACCGGTTCCTCGACGAGCTGGAGCGCCACGAGGATCGCGAGCGAAGGGACGACCATCACGAGCTTCGCGGTGTCCCGATGACGGCCGAACAACCACGTCGACGGCGCTGCCGCCGGGCGCCCGGCCGTGGTGTCTCCGCGTTCCACGGCGAGCGTGAACTCGTGCACGGCGTGGGTGTAGTGCCGTACCGCGAGGCCGCCGATCCCATCCGAGGCGGGGGCACGCAGCACCTCGTGCCGGGTCCGCGCGTAGTCGGCGAGCTCCACCACGTCCGTCGGAGCGTCATGCGCTTCGAGATAGTCCGCGAAGCGCAGCGCCACCACGGTCGGCGACCAGTGTGCCGGAGCTTCCGTCTGGAGGTACCCGGCCCGCATCTCGCCGGTACGCGCGCGATGCCAGGATGCGGACGCGACCAGCGCGGCCCGATACAGCGACTCGAGGGCGCCCTGCTGCTGGCGGTCGACCAGCTTCGCGTACACGCCGAACCGCTCGGTCCCCGACGGTGATCGCCCGAGGACCGTCTCGCACTGCGCCGCGGTCTTCCGCCCGGCGAGCAGCTCGGCCATCTCGGCGAAGAAAGTGTCGAGCGTCACCCGTGGCGCTCCATCAGGTCGCGCGCGTGGTCGGCCTCGTCGAGGACCGCGTCGAGCGAGGGGATGTGCTGGTCCCACTCGACGAGCGTCGGTACGGGCCCGCAGCGCTCGAGCACTTCGATGTAGAGCTCCCATACGGCCGGCGCGATCGGCGCGGCATGGGTGTCGAGCAGCAGGTCGCCATCCCAGGTGTGCCCGGCCAGGTGGAGCTGCTTGACGTGACGCAGTGGAAACGCGTCCAGGAGGTCACGTGCCGCACAGCGCTGGTTCACGGCGTTGACGTAGAGGTTGTTGACGTCGAGGAGCAATCCGACACCCGCTTGCTCGGCGATCGCGTCGAGAAACGCGGCCTCGTCCATCGTCGAGCCCGGCATCTCCGCATAGGTCGTGATGTTCTCGAGGACCAGCGGCACACCGGTGATCTCCATCGCCGCGCGCGCGTTGCGAACCACGCGAGCGATCGCCTCGTCGTGACGCGGAAGCGGGAGCAGATCGAGGTAGTTGCGCGGCCCGATCGACGAGTAGCAGGCGTGATCGCTGATGTACGGCGGTGCGATGCGCCGCACCAGCGCGGCGAGTCCATCCAGGTAGCCGGCGGGTGGTTCGCTGCCCACGGACAGCGCTACCCCGTGCGGGATGATCGGCCAGCGCTCCGCGAACCGCTCGAGCATCGCGTCGGCCCTGCCCGTCGCGCCGATGTAGTTCTCGCTGACCACCTCGAGCCAGTCGACACGCCGCGACGTCGCGAGCAACGGCTCGAACAGCTCCTTGCGCAACCCGATCCCGACTCCTGCGAGCACGCGCCGCGACTCAGAGGACCTGCGTGTACACGAAGTCGCGGCCGGAGTGCGCGGCGTCGGAGCCGGCCCCCGCGTGACAGCTCGAGCACAGATCGGCGTTACCCGCCTCGCCCTTGCCGTTGTAGACCACGGTCGGTCCCATCTTCTCGTAGAAGTACCACGTGGGCCCGCTCGACTCGCCGTCGAACAGCTTGATGGAGAGTGCGTGGCCCGCGAGCGTGGTGCCGTCGTCCATGTACAGCTCCTTCACGCTCGCCACGCCGAAGCCGTACTGCGCGGGCGCGACGGTGCCGGTGAGCTTCATGTTGTTGCAGATCTTGTTCTTGCCGTGCGGCGACGGCGACCGGTTCGCGTGCACGGCCGGCTCGCACTTCCAGCCGGCGCCCTTGTAGCTGGCGGCGGTGAGCCACGTGCTGATCACCGCGTCGCTTCCCTGCGGCGGGGTCTGCGCATCGCCGGCCGGCGCGGGGCAACCCGCCGGGCATGCGGCGGGACAACCGGCGTCGTCGTCAGAGCATCCGGGCAGCACGGCGACGGCGGCGACGACGGCGGTCGTCGAGAGAGAAGCGACGGCGGTCGCGCACGTGAGGATTGCCTTCAAGTTCTTGATCATTCCGCACGTACGCAGAGTGAGCGCAGGTGTTACCAGGAACTCGTAGATATGATTCGAACACGGTCTGCGAGAACCTCGAACAGTTCGAGATAGGCGGCGGCTCGCACGAGGGTAGGCTGCGGCGGTGTCGTCCTATCGGCCAATGCCTCTGTGCTTCGAGCGGATTCCACCCGACGAGATGCTCGCGCGCGTGCGCGACTACGCCGATGCCATGCACCGGCGACGGACCGTGCGCGACTTCTCCTCCGAACCGTTCGCCGAGGAGATCGTCGTCGAGGCGATCCGCGCCGCCGCGAGTGCACCTTCCGGTGCACATCAGCAGCCATGGACCTTCGTGGTCGTCGCCGATCCCGAGATCAAGGCGCGAATCCGCGAGGCCGCCGAGCGCGAGGAGCAACGGAGCTGGGAGGGGCGGATGCCCGACGAGTGGCTCGCCGCGCTCGAGCCGCTCGGGGTCGACTGGCACAAGCCACACCTCACCGACGCACCGTTCCTGATCGTCGTGTTCGCACAGGCGTGGGGCGTCACGGATGGCCCCGATGGCCCACGGCGCGTCAAGCACTACTACGTCGACGAATCTGTCGGGATCGCGGTCGGCATGTTGCTGTCCGCGCTGCACCTCGCGGGGCTCGCGACGCTCACCCACACCCCGAGCCCCATGGGATTTCTCCGCGAGGTGCTCGGTCGGCCAGCGAACGAACGCGCCTATATCGTGATTCCGGTCGGCTATCCCGCGAAGGACGCCGTGGTTCCGGACCTGACGCGCAAGTCCCTCGACGGCGTGCTCGTGCGGCGCTGACCGTCAATCGACGACGGTCGCCGCGATCCGGATCGCCTCGACCAGCGCCTCCGTGCGCCGATGCCGCCCGACCGCGCGCCGCTGGACCAGATGAATCGTGCGCGGTGCGATCGGTGGATCCGGCCACCTGACGAGCCGGTCGGCGAAGCCGCACCGCCGGACCACCGCGTCGTACGCCACGGTCACCAGATCGCCGCGCGCGCACAGCTCGAGTGCCGCGCGCTCGTCGGGTGCCCACGCTGCGATCCGTCGATCGAGCTCGGAAGGCCAGCCATCGTCCAGTGGTTCGGTCGGCGTGCCCACCACGACGCAGCGATGCTCCGCCGTGTCGGTTCGCGGCGTGCGCGCATAGACGCTGCGCGTCCAGGTGACGAGCTCGGTCACCCGCAGATCGACATGCGCCGCGATCGTTCTCGTCACCACGGCCGCATCGGCATCGCCGCGCAGCAGGATCTCCGAGATCTCGGCCGTTCCACCCGCGAGCGCTGACAGCGCAAGGGACGGGTGGCTCGCGGCGAGCGACGCGCCTGCCGGAATCAGCACCGTGTGAACGAGATCGCCGCTCGCGACGGCGCCGACGTGACCGACGAGGTCATCGCCGACCGCGGTGCCGAGCGCGTCGTCGACGATTCGCATCGCCTCGCGGACCGCCGCGACGAGCGTCCGGCCCGCCTGGTTCAGGACGAGGGCCTTGGAGGTGCGGTCGAACAGCGGGATGCCGATCTCGTCCTCGATCTGCTTGACGGTGCGCGACAGCGAGGAGGGCACGATGCCGAGCTCCTGCGCCGCCGTGGGGAGATGCTCCGCCTCCGCGACCGCACGAAACGCCGGGAGCCACGACCAGATCGTGCGGACGCGATGGACGAAGTGCATGTAACGACTCCAGGGTCAGGAACGCGGCGTGATGGCCCGAGGAACCACGAGTGCCGCGATCACGGCAGCGCAACCGACCACACCGCCATGAATGAGGCCGATGTGGAGACCATCGGCGATCCTGCAGTAGAAATGAAGCAGAAGCCCGCCGACACAGCCGCCGGCCGCTCCGAGCGCCGCCGCGATCCATCGCGTCCGCACGGGGGCGGCGCCGCGCAGGCACCACGCACCGAGCACGATCGGGGTGATCGCCGTGGCGAGGCCGAGCTCCAGGCAGCCGTGGCCGGAGAGGAAGTGCGCGCGCCCGTAGTTCAAGCTCGATGGGCCTGACGGGTGGAGAACGAGTCCGAGCGCCATGTACGCGCACGACGTTGCGAGCGCCGCGAGCGCGGCGATCCGCCAGCGCGGCATGACGCCACCGTGGCGTGGGATCAGCGCGAACCGCGCGGCGAGCACCAGGCCGGCGAGCCAGCCGACCCCGACCACGGGCATCCACGCCGCGGGCAGCTCGCGGACGTCCGCACGCACGCCGAGCACGATCAGCAGGCCGGTGGTCACGAGCCCGGCGGTCGCCAGCACGAGCACGAGCTGGCGGAATGGTCGCCGGGGCGCGACCGGTGCGAGCCGCGCGAGCTCGTGTTCCAGCGCGGGCGACAGCGAGGGTGGAACGAGCTCGATCGCGAGCAGGTCAGAGAGCTCCTGGTCATCCGGTTCGATCACGGTGGTGCTCCCATGGTGGCGACGCGTACCGGCGGCTCGCGATCTGCGAGGAGACCGCGCAGCGCCTTGTATCCGCGATGGGCGCGGACCTTCATCGCGCCCACGCTCGTGCCGGCGATCTCCGCGGCCTCGGCGAGGGACTTCCCCTCGAGCTTGGTCAGCACCACGGCCTGCCGTTGCTCGTGCGGGAGACGCGACAGCGCCGTCAGCGCCGCCGAGACGAGGTCCGAGTCCGCGCCTTCGTCGCGCTCGTCGATCTGCGGGGCCGTGGCGTGTTCGGGATCTCGGTCATTGCCGAGGTGGACCGCATCGTGTCTCTGCTTGCGGACCTCGTCGATGAACGTGCGGTGTGCGATGGCGTAGACCCACGGCAGCGGATCCGCGCCCCGGATGTACGCAGCGCGCGCGCGATGGACTTTCATGAACGTCAGCTGCAAGAGATCCGCGGCGAGCGCCCGTTGCCGACAGGTCTTGACGAGGTATCCGTAGAGCCGCGGCGAGACGAGCGCGTAGAGCTCGCGGAACGCCGCCGCGTCTCCGTCGCAGTACCTGCCCATGAGCTCCGCTGGATCCATCGCGACGTCGGTGGGTATACGCCACCGTAGGAGATCGCGCCCGGTCGCTATCGCGAGCGAATTCGAAGTCTGCGTTGCGATCTTTGCAACACCCGCGAGCCGGCAGCTGATCTGCCGCCGCGCTACGCTCCCGGGCGTGAGGGCGTTGGGATTGATCCTGCTCACGGTCGTTGCCTGCGATCGTCCGAAACCGGCGCCCGATCCGACTTCGGACCCGGCGATCGACGTCGAGAAGCTGCTCGACGAGGCAGGCGCGAAGATCAGAGCCATGGACGTGATGAGCGCCCGAGATGACCTGGCGAGGCTCGGCGACGAGCTCGACGCGCGCAAGACAGCGCCGGAGTTGCGCGCCAGGTTGTGCGCGACGCGGTGCGAGATCGAATTCATGACCGGATTTCTCGACCCGCAAGGCGCGTTGCCGTGGCTCGATCGATGCGAGGCCGTGGCCGTCGAGGGGTTCTATCCGGTGCCGCGGCTCGAGGTGCTCGCGACGCGCGCCAACGTGCGCCTTCGCGCCGGCATGGCGAGCTGGAGCGAAGACAAGAATTTGGCGCTGATCCTCGCGAAGAAGCTCGGCCTCAAACCCGGAGACGAGTCCCTCCAGGTGTTGCGCGATGCCGCCGGGTATCTGTCGCACCATCCCGACCTCGGCTCGCACGCCGATCTCCAGGTCGAGATCAGCACGCTCACTCCTCGTTGATCAGCTGCGTCGGATCCTCGGGCCACTGATGGCGCGGATAGCGCCGCATCAGCTGCTTGCGCAGGGCAGGGTAGTGCTTGACCCAGAAGCCGGGCAGGTCGGTGGTGACCTGCACGGGCCGCTGGTTCGGCGCGAGCAGGTGGAGCACGAGCGGCACCTTGCCGTCGCCGACCGAGGGCGCGCGCGCGAGGCCGAAGAAGTCCTGCATGCGCGAGGCGATCCACGGCGGCTTGTCGAGCGAGTAGTGGATCGGCAGCCGGCCTCGGCGAGGGAGCTTGAGGTGCGAGGGCGCGAGGCGATCGACGAGCGAGCGGTACTCGCCGAGGCCCGCGTCGAGCAGTGACATCAGATCCGTCTTGCGCAGCTCGGCGAACGAGATCGCGCCGTCGCACGCGTTCGCGATGGTCTGCGCGAGCACCTCGTCGGTCGGCGCGACGATCGCCGGGTTGTTCGCGAGGCCGGCGACGAGCGTGACTCGAGCGCGCCACTCGCCGAGCGCGTCCCTGTCGACGAACTTCTCGATGCCCGCGGCGATCGCCTCGCGCGCGAGCACCTCGGCCGCGGCACGACCCGCGCGGCGCGCACCTTCCACATCGCGCTGCTCGTCGATCGGCAGGCCGTCGTACGTCATCTGCGCGATCCGCTCCACGCGCTCCTTCGGCGCGTTCCATACCAGCTCGTCGCGCTCGGCGACGCGATCGAGATAGAGATCGAGCAGCCAGCTCGGATCGATCGCGCTCGCGCGGCGGATCTGGACCTTCGTCGCCTGGCCCTTCGCGCCGGTCTCCGCCACGTCGACCGCGACCATCAGCTCCGCGTCGATCACCGACGAGCTCTGCGCGAGCGTGCCGCTGCCGCCGCCGGCGAACACGATCTCCGCGCTTCGCGGTGCGCGCCGCTTGCCGACGCGATCGGGGAACGCGGTGAGGATCGCGATCTGCAGCTCGCGATCGAGCGCGTCGTCGTCGAGCCGGCGCGCCTTGCTGCGATCCACGAGCCGCTCGAGCTGCTTCGCCGTGCGGTCCACGTTGTGCGCGGTGGTGATATCGAGACCATCGCGGCGTAGTCGCTCGGCGCGCATGCCGTGCTGGCGCGCATCGAGCAGCGCATCGAGGTCGTCGATCAGATCGGACGGAGACGACAGCTTTGCCTGCCCCGCGGGCCCGCGCCGCTCGAGGCGCAGCTCGCGCGCACCGACGAGCGCGGCGATCATGCACGCCTCCTCGCCCGCACCGCGCGCCTCGGCCTCGCAGACGAGCCGGCCGAGCCTCGGATGCACCGGGAATCGCAGCATGCGCCGGCCGAGCGCCGTGATCGTTCCCTTGTCCACGGCACCGAGGCGCACGAGCAATGTCTCGGCGGCGGTCGCGGCGAGCTCGGGCGGTGCCTCGTACCAGCGCAGCGCGGTCAGCCCGGCGAGCCCCGCTCCGTGCAGCTCGAGCGCGGCGCCGGCGAGATCCGTGCGCGCCACCTCGGGGACCTCGAACGCGCGGCGCGTATCGTGATCGTGCTTCGTGTAGAGCCGCAGCACGCGGCCGGGGCGCGTGCGGCCGGCGCGGCCCGCGCGCTGCGTGCAGCTCGCCCGACTGACGGGCTCGACCTGCAGCGATGCGAGCCCGGTCCACGGCGACATGCGGGCGATGCGGGCGAGGCCCGAGTCGATCACGGCGACCACGCCATCGATCGTGACGCTGGTCTCGGCGACGTTGGTGGCGAGGATGACCTTGCGCCTGCTGCTGGGACGCACGGCCGCGTCCTGCTCGTCGGCCGTGAGATCGCCGTGCAGCGGGAGCACCACGAGGTCGTGGATCGCGGCCGCATCCGCGATGTCCTCGGCGACGCGCCGGATCTCACCCGATCCGGGCAGGAACACGAGGATGTCGCCGTCGAGCTTGTCCTGCGCGATCCGCCGCACCGCCGCCGACACCTGCTGCCCGAGCTTCCGATCATCTGGCTGCTCCTGGTGCTCGATGGTCACCGGGAACGCGCGGCCCTCCGATCGAACGATCGGCGCGTCGCGGAGGAACGCAGCCACCGGCTCGGCATCGAGCGTCGCGGACATCACGATCAGATGCAGCTCCGGCCGCGTGGCCCGCAGCCGCTCGACCAGCGCGAGCGCGAGGTCGCCATCGAGGTGGCGCTCGTGGAACTCGTCGATGATCACCGCGCCCACGCCGCGCAGCTCGGGATCCGCGAGCAGCCGCCGCGTCAGCACGCCCTCGGTGACGAACCGGATCTTGGTGGTCGCCGACACGCGTCGGTCGAACCGCACCTCGTAACCGACCTCGCCCCCGAGCTCGACCTTGCGCTCGCTCGCCACCCGCGCTGCCGCCATGCGCGCGGCGAGCCGCCTCGGCTGAAGCACGACGATCTCGCCGGTCACGATGCCCGCATCGAGCAACGCCCCCGGCACCCGCGTGGTCTTGCCCGCACCCGGCGGCGCGACGAGCACGCACACGCCACGCGTCCGCACGGCATCCACCACGGCGGGCAGGACGTCGTCGATTGGCAAGCGCGCGAGCACGAGCGCGCACCCTAACATCTCTGACGGTATGCTCCGGCGCGATGTTCCCCGCGCCTCCCGCGCCCGCGTTCCCACCCGATCAAGCCGCGACCAGCGAAGCTTCTCTCCGCTACGAAGACTGCGCCCAGGACGGCCGGATGATGCCGATCGCGCTGCCGCCGACGATGGGCGGCCTGTGGCGCTCGGTGATCGCGCGTCACCCGGGCGCGCGGAACTCCGTCGCCTCCGGCGTCATCCCGATCCTCACGCGCATGACGCTGACCTCGTTCGATCAGCCGATCCGGATCGATCGTCCGATCGAGACCCGCTCGGGATTTCTCCTCGCGCATGATCTCGAGGGCGAGCAGGTCTCGCGCCTGTTCATGAACGTCTGGACCGACGTCCACGGCATCGCGGGGCGCATCGGTCCGCGGCAGGTCGAGGGCGCGCTGTCCCGCGCCGGCGCGGTGTTCGCCGAGCACACGTTCACGCGGCTGTTCGCACCGCCCGAACAGCGGAAGGTCACGCAGCTCGAGGTCGAGGGCTATCCGGTCCTCCCGCCCACGCGATACGCGTCGCCACCGCCGAAGACCGCGCAGGACGCCCCCGATGGCGCCACCTGGCTCGACGAGCTCGCACCCGACACCGTCGACACCGTGTTCACGTACGACCAGACCGATGCGAACCAGCACGTCAACTCGTTGGTCTACATCCGCACGTTCCTCGATGCGGCGCAGCGCAGGATCGCCGCGAGCGGCCGTTCGATGAAGCTCCGCAGCAAGGCCGTGGACATCGCGTACCGCAAGCCATGCTTCGCGGGCGATCGCGTGACCTCGCAGCTCCGCCTGTTCTCGCTCGGCGATGCGATCGGCGCGGCGGGCGTGATGGTCGGGGATGACGCGAAGCCGCGGTGCTACGCGCGCGTGCTGTTCGGACCCTGACTCACCACTGGTGAGTGAAGTAATCGAGGAACGCCATCGCCACGCGCGCGAGGTCTTCCTTCGGCGCGATCGTCAGCATCTGCGCGCGCGGCACCGGTGAGTCCTGATACTCGGTGACCACGCGGATCTGGTTGACGCCGTCGTTGTAGTACAGCGCGTACGCGTCGCTGTACGACGACTTCGGGTTGCCCTGGTCGTCTTTCCCGAACAGCGTACCGACCTGGTAGGTGTAGACCGCGGTCTGCCCGTGGACATCGACGGCGCCCATCTCCCACGTCGTGTCAGGGCGACTACGGAGATCCGGACCGAGCAGCTGCTTGAGGTCTGACTCCTTCTCCTTCCACTTCGCGAGCTCCATCGGCGCGCAGTTGAAGCAGGGCGTGATCGTCACCGTGGTGCCGAGTCGCGGGCGCGAGGTCTGGAACCGAACGTCGAGGCCGTCCTTCTGGTTGCGCACGCGCTTCGTGAAGCTCGGCACGTCGAGCTTGCCGAGGCGATCGAAGTCCGCGTCGGCGAGCTTCGCCGTGGTCTTCTTCGGCGGCGTGCCGTCCGATTTTGGCAACGTGATCGGAACCGCGGCCCCATCACCACCGCCCGAGACCACGCGATCTCCCGGCGGTGCCGAGCCCGAGCCACCGCCCGGGATCGTGGCGGATCCCGATCCGGTCGCGGGCTTGTCCGACGACTTGTTGCCGCAGGCGAGCAGCGCGAGGCTAAGCGTTACGACGAGGGTGCGCACGCCGCGACGATAGCATCACAGATGTTGTACGAGCACGCGGACTCCGAGGCCGATGAGGACGAGGCCACCGAGGAGCTCGAGCCGGTTGCCCAGCTTCGCCCCGACGGCGCGGCCCGTGATGTAGCCCACGACGGAGCACACGGTGGTGATCACGCCGATCAGCGCGATCGAGATCCCAGGTGATACCGGCACGAGCGGCAACGTGATTCCCGCGGCGGCCGCATCGATGCTCGTCGCGAGTGCGAGCACCAGGTACGTCCACATTCCCGACTTGTCCTCCTTCGCCTCTTCGCCCTTCCACGCCTCGTACAGCATCTTGCCGCCGATGCCGAGGAGCAGGCCGAACGCGATCCAGTGGTCGTACGCCTCGACGTACTTGCCACCCCACGCGCCGAGCCCCCAGCCGAGCGCTGCCATGCCGGCCTGAAACAGGCCGAATAGCAGCGGAAGGATCACGATCTCCTTGCCGCGCTTCGCAAGCCCGCGGGCGGCGGCCACGGCCGTCGCGTCCATCGCGAGCCCGAAGGCGAGAAGGACAGCGCCGCCCACGGTCGGCTAGATGCGCTCGAACAGACCGGCCGCGCCCTGGCCGCCACCGATGCACATCGTCACCACCGCGTACTTCCCGCCGCGCCGCTTCAGCTCGTACAGCGCCGACGCCGTGAGCTTCGCACCCGTGCACCCGAGGGGATGGCCGAGCGCGATCGCGCCGCCGTTCACGTTGATCTTCTCGTCGGGGATCCCGAGCTGCGTCTGGCAGTACACGCTCTGGCTCGCGAACGCCTCGTTGAGCTCGAACAGATCGATGTCGGAGACCTTGAGGCCAGTCTTCGCCATCAGCTTCTGCACCGCCGGCAGCGGGCCGATGCCCATGATCTCCGGATCCACGCCGACCGTGACGAAGCTCCTGAACTTCGCGAGCGGCTTGATCCCCAGCTCGTCGGCCTTCGCGCGCGTCATCACGAGCGAGAACGCGGCACCATCCGAGATCGGCGAGCTGTTACCGGCCGTGACACTGCCACCGAGCGCGAACGCCGGCGGCAGCTTCGCGAGACCTTCGAGCGTGGTCTCGGGACGCGGCAGCTCGTCGACGGTGAAGTCCTTGTAGACGCGCTGGCCATCCTTGTAGCTGATCGCGCGCACCGGAACGATCTCGTCCTTGAACACGCCCTTCTCGAGCGCGGCCTTCGCCTTCATCTGGCTCTTGAACGCGAACTCGTCCTGCTGGGTGCGCGAGATGTTGAACCGGTTGGCCACGTTCTCCGCCGTGATGCCCATCGGCGTGTTCGCGCCGGGCATGACGTCCATGAGCTCGGGCGATGCCGAGAGGTGGAAGCCGGTCATCGGCACGTACGTCATCGATTCGACGCCACCGGCGAGGATCACATCGGCGGTGCCGACGGCGACCGCACCGGCCGCCGTGGCGATCGCCTGCAGACCGCTCGAGCAGAACCGGTTGATGGTCTGACCCGAGACGTCCTGCCCGAGATCCGCGAGCAGCGCGATCAGGCGCGCGACGTTGAGGCCTTGCTCGCCTTCCGGCATCGCGCAGCCGAGGACGACCTCCTCGATCTTTCCGCGCACCTGCGGCACCCGCTTCACCAGCTCGCGGATCACATCCGCGGCGAGCTCGTCGGGACGCTTGGTCGCGAGAGTACCCTTGTGACCGCGGCCGACCGCGGAACGAACAGCTTCGGCAATGACGATCTCCATGGGGTTCTCCTAGTTCCTGAGGGGCTTGTTGTTCTGGAGCATGTACTGCATTCGCGCCTGGCTGAGCGGCTCACCGCACAGCGACAGGAACGCCTCGCGCTCGAGCTCGAGGATCTCGTCCTCGGTGACCGCGTGCGTGGATCCGGTGACGCCGCCGCACAGCACCGCGGCGAGCTTCATCGAGATCTTCACGTCGTGCTCGCTGGCGTACTTGCCGGCGTGCAGCGTGTTGACGAGCATCTTCAGCGTGGCGATGCCGCTCTCGCCGGGCAGCTTGTACGCGCGCGGGATCGGTGGGTGGTAGCCCGCGTTCGCCATTCCGATCGCCCGCTGCTTCGCCTCGTGGAGCTGGCGCGCGCGATCGAACGACACACCGTCGGTCGGCCGGAAGTAACCGAACGCCTTGCCCTCTTCGAACGAGGTCGCGACCTTCGCGAGCGCGATGTTCTTGAACGTCTGCGTGACGAACGCGTAGGTGTCGATGTCGACGCCCTCGGGCACCGCTTCGAGCGAGCGCCACAGCATGTTGAGCGTGCCGGCACCGCCGGGGATCAAGCCCACGCCGACCTCGACGAGGCCTGAGTACGTCTCGCTCGCCGCCTGCACGGCATCGCTGCCGAAGCACAGCTCGAGTCCACCGCCGAGCGTCATGTTGTACGGCGCGGCGACGACCGGCACCGTGGCGTACTTCATCCGCTGCGTGGCGTACTGGTAGCCTTTGATCATGTCGCGGAGCTGGTCCCACTGCTTCGCGCCGGCGGCCATCACCACCGCGAACAGGTTCGCGCCGACGCAGAAGAACTCGCCCTGGTTCCAGATCACCATCGACGAGAAGTCCTGCTCGGCACGAGCCGTGGCGTCGTGGATCATCTTGATGACGTCGGAGTCGATCGAGTTCGCCTTGGTCTTGAACGTCAGACCGAGCACGCCCTCGCCGAGGTCCCACGCTTCGGCGCCGCTGTTCTTGAGCACGGGAGATCCGCCCTTGCGCATCACCTCCCAGGTGATCTCGCGCGGATCGATCTTCTGCGGGGCGTAGTCGCCGCGCATCGGATCCCACACCTTGCCGTCGGCGTAGAAGCCGGTCGCGTTCGCGGCCTTCATCTTGTCGACCCACGCGGGCAGCGCGACGCCGTCCTTCTTCATGCGGTCGTACGTCACGGCGAAGCCGAGCGCATCCCAGGTCTCGAACGGACCGAGGTCCCACGCGTAGCCCCACTTCATGCCGTTGTCGATCGACTCGATCGACTCCGTGATCTCCGGGATGCGGCGCGCCGAGTACGCCAGCGAGCGCGACAGCACCGTCCACGCGAAGTCGCCGACCTTGCCCTCGGTCGCGACCAGCTTACGCAGCCGCTCCTTCGGATCCTCGATGCGCGCGAGGCCCTTCGTCGCCTTCGCGATGTCCGGATCGCCGCCCTTCGCGCGGTACTCGCCGGTGTACGGATCGAGCGTGGAGATCGCGTCGCCCTGCTTCTTGTAGAAGCCGCCCTTGGTCTTGTCGCCGAGCACGCCCTTCTCGATCATCTTCGTGATGAACGCGGGCGTCTTGAACGTGTCGCGATCCTCGTCGCTGGTCAGCGTGTTGTAGCAGTTCGCCGCCACGTGACCGACGGTGTCGAGGCCGACGACGTCGGCGGTGCGAAAGGTGGCGCTCTTCGGGTGCGCCATCGGGATGCCGGTGATCGCATCGACGTCCTCGGGCGCGAGCTTCTTCTCGAGCATGAGGTGAATCGTCGACATCATCGACTGCAGGCCGATGCGGTTACCGATGAAGTTGGGCGTGTCATTCGCCCACACGATGCCCTTGCCGAGCAGCTCGCGACCGAAGTGCTCCGCGCGCGCCTTCGCCTCGGGCGAGGTGTCCACGCC
>JBBRED010000002.1:0-69040 GCA_038203335.1 Haliangiales bacterium
GGGCGACTTCGTCTGGATCAGCTCGGATCCGAAGGTGACACGCGCGGGCGACAAGGCCTCCGAGGCGGGACGTGGTGCGCTCGAGCGGATCGGTGTCGCGCTCGTGGTGCGCGGCGAGGCCGGCGCGCCGCTGACCGTCACCGCGCGTGCGGGTCGCCACGAGGCCTCCGGTTCCACGGCGTCGGCGCTGCAAGTCGCGCGCGGCGCGGGCCTCACGCCGGCGGTGCTCGCCGACAAGCTCGGCGGCTTCGGCGGCACGTCGTTTCACCTCGCGTCGATCGATGCGAGCGCGGTCGCGGCCGGTCTCCACGTCCCGGTGTCGGAGATCAAGGAGGTGCGCCGCCGCATCACCGCCGAGCTCGAGGACAAGGTGGTGCGTGTCGATCGCACCGTCGTCACCGAGTCCGTGATCGAGAACGTGCGTGGCTCGAGCGGGGCACCGCTCGAGGTCCCCGCGCACATCATCACGCTGTGCCGCACCGACGCGCAGCTCGATGCCGTGCTCGATGCCGGCGCGCGCGAGGTCGAGCTCGACTGGATGGAGCTCGTGGGCCTGGGCAAGGCCGTCGAGCGCGCGCGGAGCCGCGGGGCGAAGGTCGGCGTCGCCACCGTGCGCGTGCAGAAGCCGGGCGAGGAGCGGATCGATGCCCACCTCGCGCGCCTCGCGCCCGATCACGTGCTCGTGCGGAGCTGGGGCTCGCTCGCGTACTTCACCGCGCTGCCCCAGGCGGAGCGCCCTGCCCTCCACGGCGACTTCTCGCTCAACGTCACAAACTCGATCACGGCGGGCTGGGTGCTCGGCCACGGTGTGACCACGCAGACCGCGGCGCACGATCTCGATCGCGAGCAGCTCCTCGCGCTTCTCGCGCGCGCGCCGCGCGGCCGGATCGCGGTCACCGTGCACCACCACATCCCCACGTTCCACACCGAGCACTGCGTGTACGCGCATCTGTTGTCGACCGGCAAGGACTACAAGACGTGCGGCCGACCGTGCGAGCACCACGAGGTCGCGCTTCGCGATCGCGTCGACCTCGTTCACCCGGTGGTCGTCGATGTCGGCTGTCGCAACACCGTGTTCAACGCGCAGGCGCAGAGCGCGGCGAGCCTCGTGCCCGATCTGCTCGCGCAGGGTGTGCGCCGGTTCCGGCTCGAGCTCGTTCGCGAGACCGCGACCGAGACGCAGCGGCTGTTCGAGGCGTACTCGCAGCTCGTCGCCGGATCGATCGCGCCGAACGAAGCCGTGCGCCGCGCCGCGGTGCACGAGCAGTTCGGCGTGACGCGCGGGACGATGAGAACGCTGACCGTCCTGCGCTGAACTACGCGGCGGCTTGCGGCTGCGTCGAACGCGTCGTCTTCGCGCGCGTCTCGGGGGGCAGCATCGGCTGGACCTTGTTCGCCCAGATCGTGCAGCAGTCGAGGTCTTCCATGCCCGGGAGCTGGGCGAGGCGCTTCTCGATGTAGCCCATGACCTCGAAGATCTTGTCGCCGGGGAACAGCGCGGCCACGCAGCGCGCGGCGTCCTCGTCGGTCTTCACGCCATCGCCGACTGGGGCGTAGAACGAGCGAGCGATCTTCTTGCAGAACGCCTGCGCGAACTTCTGGCCGTCCAGGCGATCACGCGCCTGGTTGAAGTAGTACGCGAAGTGCCGGCGCTCCTGCTTCGCGATGCGCTTGCACAGCTCCTCGAGGATCGGGTTCTTGGTCTGGCGAGCCAGCTCCTCGTACGCCTGCGTGGTGAGGCACTCCTGGAGCGCGCCCCAGAACATCCACAGCGCGATGAACGTCTTCGGCATCGCCATCGCGATCGCGCTCTGCGCGAAGTCCTCGAACTTCGCCTTGAACCGTGCGTTCTGGCGAATCGTGGTGGCGCGCTCGGTGGCGGTGGGAACGCGAACGCCGCACTCCTCCATCAGCCGGGTCAGCGCGTAGCTGTGGAAGTACTCCTCGTAGTTCCACATCGTGAGGAACGTGAGCAGCTCGGGATCGCGAGCGACCTTGAGCTTCGCGACCTCGAGGAAGTAGTGAACCGTCTGGCTCTCGATGTCGGCGAAGTAGTGGAGGCTCTGGATCTCGGCCTCGGTCAACCCGTGCTTGCGCGCGACCTCCCAGTCGAGGTCTTCGAACTGAATCTTGTGGGAGACGGCGATGTGTTGAGCGATGTCTGACACTGAGTACCCTCGTCCCGGCGTTTTGCCGGCAATCACCTGTACGACTGAGGGACCCAGGACGGATCACCCAGCGCGGCGCCACACTAGTACAACAACGGACCCGGCGTCATCCAGGCCACGGCATCAGGTATGCCGCGACCAGATCCGGGTTCAAGGCCCCGAGATCTTTGAGAACATCCCGGGCCGCCTCGGCCCGAGCGGTCGGACCAGGACCGCCTTCGAGACGACCGCGGTACATCCGCGCGAGCTGCAGGAGGCCCTGCATACCCGCCGCCGTGAACATGGCCTCGGCGGCTTCGAGGTCGCCGATCGCGGTCTCGACA
This sequence comes from Haliangiales bacterium, assembly GCA_038203335.1. Taxonomy (GTDB): domain Bacteria; phylum Myxococcota_A; class Polyangia; order Haliangiales; family Haliangiaceae; genus JABFXX01. The sequence goes on from JBBRED010000002.1 coordinate 2,492, forward strand.
TCCCCGATCCATGCGTGTACCGAGCCATGGACGAGGCGACCGAGGCCCGCGGCCCACCCGGCGCCTTCCTTGATCAGCTCGTCGCCGATCGTGCGCGCCTCGCGGAGCGAGCCATCCCGGCGCGGATCGGCGAGCAGGATCCGCGCACGCAGATACGACAGCTCGATCCGCGGCTGCTGGAGCCGGAGCACCCCGAGCCGCTCGATGTGCGGCCACGCCTGGTCGAGCCGCCCGCGCGCGGCGGCGACATCGGAGACGTAGAGGTCGATGCTCGCCGCGGCGACCACCGCGCTGACGTGTGACAGGTGAAACGCCTCGCCCGCCGCGGGCGTCGAGATGCCGAGCTGCGCGCGCGCCTCGTCGGGCTTGCCGAGCACGAGCCACGCCGCGTTGGAGCGCCCGGTCCGGAGCGATTGCTGGGCGACCTCGTCACCGCGATCGATGGCGTCCTTGAGAAGCAGCTGGGTCAGCCGCGCGAGCTCGCGCCACTCACCGAGATAGAACAACGTGGCGAGCCAGAACGTGTCGCCGGTATCGATCTCCCAGCGCACGCCGGCGCCGTGGTCGCGCAGGGCCGCGAGCCCGGACTCGAGGTGGTCGCGCGCCTCGCGCCAGCGACCGCCCATGTGGTGCGCGATGCCGATCGCGGCGTCCGCGAAACCGATCACATGCGGCTGCGCGAGCTTGGCCGCGATCTGCTTGAGCCGCGCGCCCACCGCCTCGACGGCGGATCGATTGCGGCTGCCCGCGGCCGCCGCGTAACAGACCTCCTGCGCGAGCGCGAGGCACACGCGCACCGGCTCGCCCGCATCGAGCGCGGCCTTGAGCAGCTCTGACTGGACCACGCGGCCGAGCACGGGATCCGCGAACGCGAGGCCGCTCGCGATCGAGTACAGCACGTCGGTGGTGAGCAGCTTCGCCGCGGGGATCTCGGTGACATCGCGCTCGACGAAGTCGAGGCTGCGCAGCTTCATTGCCATCCACTGCGTCGCGAGCTTCGTGCGCGGCGTGCGCGCGGTCAGCGGGATGCGGATGCCGATCGTCTGCAGCAGCTTCTCGGCGGCGGGCAGCGCCTCCTCGAGTCGACCGCGCCGGAGCAGCGCCTCGACGCGCAGGCGATCCAGATCGATCGCCTCGTCGTCGGGGAGCAGCTGCGCGGCGTGGCCGTACACGGTCGCCGCCTCGTCGAGCTGCCCGGCGCACACGAGCGCGTGGGCCTTGCGGCTCATGAGGTCGCGCTGGCCGGCGGCGTCCCACGGGCCGAACGTGAGCGCGATCTGATAGAGCTCGGCCGCACGGCGGAACGCGAGCGCCTCCTCCGCCTTGAGCGCCGCGGCGACGGCGTGGTGTGCGGCGTTCTCCGGATAGCCCGCCGCGAGCCAGTGCTCGACGATCGCCTGCTGGTCGAGCTGATCCGGGCCCTGCACCGCCTCGAAGGCGCGTGCGATCGCCTCGTGCCAGCCGGCCTTGGACTCGGTGTCGAGGCTCGCGAGCACGGCGGTGCGCACGTAGTCGTGCGCGGGATGCAGGATCATCTGGCCGCCGACCTGCCGCAGCGTGGCGAGGCGTTCGATGGAGAGCTGCGTGGCTTCGTCGTGCCCGCCGACCACCCCGGCCGCGTGCGCCGCGATCTCCACGGGTAGCGGCCGCGCCGCGATCGCGGACACCGCGAGCATCGCCTGCGCCTCGATCGAGAGCTTCGCCGCGCGCATGCGCACGAGGTCGTCCATCTTCGCGCCCGGCGGCATGCCCGGCGTGCGCGCCATCTCGCTCAGCGCGAGCGGATTGCCCGCGGCGGCGGCGACCACCTCCGCGACCCGGCTCGAGTCCTCGGCGAGCTGCGTGGCGAGGATCAGCGCGTCGTCGTCGCCGAGCGCGACGACCTCGAGCTCGCGCACGTCGCCGTGACGCGTGCTGCCTCCCGGCGGGCGCCGCAGCTGCACCATCACACCCAGATAGTCCTCGGGGCGATGCGCGACGAGCACGAGCGTGCCCGGCTCGCCGTTGTGGATCAGCTCCGCGAGGAACACGCAGCTATCGGCATCGCCCCAGTGCGCGTCGTCGACGAAGATCACCACCGGCCGCATGCGCGAGAGCCGTGACAGCACGCTGCGCAGCGCCGAGAAGCCGCGACGGCGCAGCTCCTGCGGATCGGGCGGCACGGGGCTCGTCGCGACGTTCTCGGAGAACTGCGGGATCCGGCGCATCACGGGGAACAGCCGCGCGAGCGCGCCGATCTCGCGCGGTACGAGCGCCGCGATCTCGTCGGTGGTCAGCGTCATGATCGCGGCGGTCAGCGAATCGACCACGCCGTCGAGCATCTTGAATGGCACCGCCTCGCGCTCGAAGCAGCGCCCCTCGAGGACGAAGACCGCGTCGCCGAGCGACTTCAGGAACCGCCGCACCAGCGTGCTCTTGCCGATGCCGCTGCGCCCCTTGACCAGCACCGCCGCGCCGCGGCGCCGCGAGTCACCGAGAGCACGCCGCAGCTCCTCGGTCTCGTGCGTGCGCCCGACGAAGTTGACCGCCGGAATGCTACGCGACATCCGGCGCGTCGTCGGCGACGGCCCGGATCCGAGCTGGGTGAGGATGCCCATGCCCGACGGCCGCGCCGGGGCGGACGGTTGCAGCATCGCCATGCACAGTCGCGCGAGATCCTGCGGGACCCCGGTCGCGAGCTGCGCCGGCGTCGGAGGGATCTCGGTCTGCTTGCGCGTCATCACCTGCTCGGACTCGCCCTCGAACGGGCGGCGGCCGGTGAGCGCCTCGAACAGCATGCAGCCGACCGAGTACCAGTCGCTCGCCTCGTTGAGCGGTTGATCCGCTGCCTGCTCCGGCGACATGTACACCGGCGTGCCGACGGCGAGCCGCTCGGGATCGCCCTCCGCCATGCCGGCGACGAGCCCGAAATCGAGGAGCGCGAGCCGGCCCTGCGCGGTGACCAGCACGTTCGATGGTTTGAGATCGCGGTGCAGCTTGCCCGCGCGGTGCAGCGCGATCAGCGCATCGACGAGCTGCACCAGCGCGCCGCGCAGCCGCGCCTCGTTGACCGGCGACGCGACGATGTCCTGTCGCGTGCGCGTGGGGCCGGCGGTCGTCCTCGGCGGGCGGACCCAGTCGATGAACGACACGCCCTCGACGAGCTCCATCGTGAAGTACCAGTCGCCGCCCGTGGCGTGCAGCTCGTGGAGGGCGACGAGGTTTGGATGCACGATGTCGGCGAGCGCGCGGAACTCGCGCTTGAAGCGATACAGGTCGCGACCGGTCGCCTGGCGCAGCAGCTTGATCGCGACCTCGCGGCCGAGCTGGCGATCGAACACGCGATAGACGGTGCCCGCACCACCGGCACCGAGGGTCCCCCGAACCTCGAACCGGCCGGCGCCAAATGGCGGCGCTGCGAAGCCGACTTCCATCGAAGCCACGAGAATATCAGCGTTCGCGTCGTCGTGCGGGAACCGGCCCCAGCTGTCGCAAGGCCCAGGTCCGTGGGACGCTCAGGTTCGCCGGCCGGCGCCAGGGCGTGCGCCCGAGGGTGCGGAGCAGGAGCCGCGCATCGGCGGCCTTCTGATCCGGGACCGCGTGCGCGGCGAGCGCCGCGACCTGCCGCTTCGGCAGCCCCGCCGCCCGGGCGTCGGCGACGAGCTGCGCCCAGGTCCGCTCGCGATAGAACCGCGCGCGCGCCAGCTCGACGAGCTTCGCGCGGACCGGGACCGACAGCCCGGGGCAGCGCGCGATGCCGGCGCGGAGGTTGACCATCGCATCCGAGACGGCGCGATACCCGGCCTCCGCCGGCAGGTGGGCCACCGCGACCTCGTCGTCGGCGGTGTAGCGGCCGCGTGCAAACCCCCGGTAGATCGCGCCGACGCCGCGCATCCCGAACGGAGCGAGCTCCGCGGCGCGCAGCGCGCCCATGCTCGACGCCCCCCAGACCTCGATCCCACGCTCGAGCGCGAGGAGAAGCTCCTTGTGCCACACCGCCGCCATTCGCTCGAAGTAGCCATCGATGATCGCGAGCCGGCGCAGGCCGCGTCTTCCGAGCAGCGCGAACACCTCGCCGACCGAGACCGGCGGCGCGATGGTGGCCCCCGGCAGCAGGCGCTGGGCCTCCGCCGCCGGCAGACTCGGTCCGACGAACACGATCGTGGTCATCCCATCGCCTCCACATCCGTCGCGAGGCCGGGCACGAGCACCTTGACCACCGGCACGCCGAGCGCGGTGTGCGTCAGATCCACGGCGATCACCTGCGGCGCGCCGGCCGCGACCACGATCTCGACGAGCGCGGTCAGATCCTCGCCGAGCCCGCGCGTCGTGATGCGCGGAAGCTCGTCGAACACCGCGGGCTCGTCGCACGGCGCCGCCAGCTGCTCCCACAGGTCCGCGAGGATGCCCGGATCGGTGGCGCGCTCGTAGTCGAAGCGGAAGAAGTCATCGCGGCCGCCGGCGATGTACGTCAGCCGGGTCTGCGCCGCCTCGGTGATCGCACGCGCGATCGCGACCTCGGGGACGAGGTGCGCGCCGAAGCCCTGGTAGAAGCCGAGCGCGCGCCACGCCGGCTCGCGCGGGTCCTCCATGATCGCGCAGCCGATCACGGGGATGATGCCGCCCAGATCCCAGACGAAGATCCGCGCTCCGGTCGCGACGATTCGCTCGATCAGCTCGCGGCACACCGGATCGGTGATCGTGTCCAGGACGAGCCGACGATCGCCACCGGCGCGTCGCCACGCGGCCTCCGCATCGCGCTCGATCACCTCGCACAGCCCGTGAACGATCGCCTCGACGAGCACGTTGCCCGAGGCGAGGCCGTTCGAGGAGATATCGAACACCGGCGGCGCCGTGAACGTGGTGTCGAGCGTGACCGCCTGCTCCGGCACGAGTACGGCGCGATCGCCGACGAGATCCCAGCCCTCGACCCAGCGCCAGCGCGCCGATCGATCGAGCCGACCACGCGGCCGCGGTAGTGCGCGCACATCGACCGCGCTCGTGCCGAGCGCCTTCGCCGACGCACGCACCACGGGAAGCGCGAGGTTCTCGGCGGTCCAGGTCTCGAGGCTCTCCATCAGCGCGCTGACTCGCGCCGCGTCGGCCGTGATGCCCTTGCCCTGCTGGGTCGAGAGCGATCGGCCCATCGGCCGGATCGCGGCGAACACGGGAACGCCGAGCGTATCGAGGCCGGTGATGTCCGCGATCCGGGTGATCTGCGCCGTGCGCATGCCGCGGGCAAATCGCCGCCACGTCCCGGCGAGCGTGGACGCGCGATGCGTGCCGTCGCGCAGCACGCTGGCGGCATCGAGCGTCTGGTCGCGAAACCGCAGCGCCATCGGGCGCCGCAGGATATGCTCGTGGCGTGCGGTTGTCGTTGTTGCTCGCGCTCAGCATCGGGATCACCGGCTGTAAGACCGGCGGGGAGTACGTCCAGGCCGATCGTCAGGCCGGTGACGTCGATACCGGCGAGACCAACGGCCGGATGTTCGACTTCGTCTCGAACAAGCCGGAAGGCGACGACTGGCAGATCCGCATCCGCGGCTCGTCGATGTGGGCCTCCTACTCGCACGAGGAAGAATCCGACGATCTCGGCAACACGAACCTGACGGCGAAAGAGACCAAGAAGGTCTGGAAGCTGATCGACGCGCTCGAGATCGCCGACCGCAAGAAGGGCAAGAAGGACGAAGACGAGGGCTACGTGCAGCTCCGGCTCCGCGAGCCCGGCGGCGAGGACGGCCACGACATCTTCAGCGTCTACATCTCGCGCGCGACCGAGGACGAGGACGTCATCGCGCTCGCGGAGTACCTCGGCGACCTCGTCACCAGGTATCACAAGAAGAAGAAGCCGAGCTTCTAGCCGCCGTCGCCCGAGGCCTCGCGCTCGAGGATGCCGGACCACCGCAGATAGAACAGGAGATACGGGTCGGGGATCACGAGCACGCTCTCCTGATCGTCCCACTCGAGCGAGGGTCCGGTCGGCGCCGCGAAGCCCTGCGCGATCTGGCCGAGCGCGAGACAGGTGCGCACCACGTTCGCGACATCGGGGTGCTTGCCCGTGCACATCTCCTCGAGCCGGCGGTTGAGCTCCTCCTTCGGTAGCGCGAGCTTCGGCGGATCCATCGCGAGCGCGCGGAGCACGGTGAGGTAGACGTCGCCCTGCGTGCCATCACGGTGCATGTAGAGCTGCCGCTCGCCCGGGCGGGTCTTCGGCCCGGAGATCAGCGCGCGCACGAGCGAGCGAAAATCCACCATGCACGAGGTCAGGTAGAAGATCTGGCGCCGGTTGCCCTCGTCGAGCGTCAACTCGCGGGGGGCATCGGCGGTCTCGGTGATCTTCATCTCGTTGCACATCCACAGGCAGATCGACTGCATGAGCTGCGGCGAGCCGGCGGCCTCGCGCGCGAACACGTGGAGCGTCTCGGCATCGATGAACGTGGCAAGGTGCGCGCAGCCGAGGCGCGGGATCTCGAGCAGGTCCTTCTTCACCCAGTAGTCGACATCGACGGCGAGCACACGACCACGGAGCTCCGGCAGCGCACGCACCACGTTGTCGGCGCGGTGCGGCACCGAGGCGACACAGATCCGCACGCCGCGGCTCGCCGCATCCTTGAGCTGCTGCGCCACATCGCCCTGGATCCCCGACGGGATGTAGTGAAAGTCGTCGAGCAGCAGCGTGAACGAGGTGCCGGCGATCTCCTCGACGACCTGCGCGAGACCGCGCCGGTTCGCCGTGGCCGAGAGCGTCTCGCCGGTGGTCGCGAGCGTGGTGGCGCCCGCGCGGGTACCGGCACCGGTGCCCGCCATCCCGAGGTTCGCGCTCTTCTCCTTGGTCGCGCCTTCGGCCGAAGTACTCTGGTTGCCCGCCACCGTCACGTGTGGCTCACCGAGCCAGTCGAGCACGCGGTCCCACAGCTGGTCGGGGGAGCGCACCGACGCGCCGCTCACGGTGATCAGGTTCTTCACGCCGACCACGCGCTGCACGAGCACCGTCTTGCCGGCCTTCGATGGCCCCGACACCGAGGCGATCTGGGTCGAGCTGCGCGCCCACTCGCCCAGCAAGCGCTCGTGGTGGAGCGAGTCTCGCGGCACGTACGTGTACTTGGGGAACGAGGTCGGAGTGAACACCTCCCCGGCAATCAGGCGAGCCATCTGTTCCCGCATGTTAAGCCGGCAATATGACGATCCAACAAGGTCGCGGCCGTTGTTAAGCGGCGGCATACTATCCATCCGTGCGACTGGAGCTGTTGGACTGGAGGGCGTCGGAGGTCGCGCAGATCTGGCGCGAGCTTGACGAGCCCCAGTCGCGCTCGTTCTTCACGTCGTGGGCGTGGATGGAGAACTGGCTGGCATGCCTGCCGCCCGATCACGCGCCCGATCTCGCCGTGCTGCGCGACACGCACGACCAGCCGCTGGCCGCGTTCTTCCTGCGCCGCTCCCCGGTGACTCGCCTTCGGGTCGTGAACAGCCGAGCGTTGTACTTCAACGTCACGGGGCACCGACGGCTCGACATGCTGACCATCGAGTACAACGGCCTCGTCGGCCGCGATGTGGGCATCGGGAACCTCATCGATGTCCTCCCGGATCCGTGGGACGAGCTGTTTCTCCCTGCCCTGCGGCCCGATGCCTTCGGTGGGTTGTCGGAGCTCGTGCTGCGCGGCTTTCGCGTGCGGATCGAGCGTACGGTCCCGGTGCACCTCGTGGAGCTCGCACGCGTGCGCGAGAGCGGCTATCTCACCTTGCTCGGCGCGCAGACCCGAGCGCAGGTGCGCCGCGCCCAACGCGAGGCCGGCACCGTGGAGGTCGAGGTCGCGACCGACGTCGCCGGTGCGCTCTCGATCTACAGCGAGCTGGTCGCGCTCCACCAGGCGCAGTGGATCGCGCGCGATGAACCTGGCGCGTTCGCGGATCCCTGGTTCGACAGGTTCCACCGCCGGCTGATCGCGCAGCGGTTCTCGCACGGCGAGATCCAGCTGGTCCGGCTCCGCAATCAGCACGGGCCGATCGGCGCGCTCTACAACTTCGTCCACAAGGGCCGGGTCCTCCAGTACCAGAGCGGCATGGTGTCGTTCGAGAACAAGCACCTGAAGCCGGGCTTTCTCGCGCACACCGCGGCAATCGAGCACGCCGCCGCCGCGGGACACACCTTCTACGACTTCCTGGCCGGGGACATGCGCTACAAGAAGAGCCTGTCGACCTCGAGCTCGAGCCTCGTGTGGGCGCGGATCCAGCGCCAGCGTCTGCGGTTCTTCGTCGAAGATCGGCTCCGCGAGATCGTCCGCGCCCGGCGGGCGGCGCGCGGCCCGGCACGGTCGTAGGCGCGGCACGACGCTTGCTCTACCATCGCGCACCGTGAGCGAGCCCGAGACCAAGACCGACGGCGGCAAGCAGGAGAAGCACGCGTGGAGTGCCATCTTCAACCTGGTGATGCTCGTGGTCGGTGGCTTTGCGCTGTGGTGGCTGCTGCGAACCACCAGCTGGGACGAACTGCGGAACGTGCTGGTCGGCGTGGGTGCGTGGGCCGCCGTGATCCTCGCGCTGGATCTGACCTCGCTGTGCTGCGATGCGGCCGCACTCCACGCGTTCATGCGTCCCGAGGCCCGGATGGTCAGCTACGCCCGGGTGCTCGGCGCGCAGGCGAGCGGTCGCGCGATCAACGTGCTCACGCCGTTCGGTGCGCTCGGCGAGGCGACCAAGGTCACCATGCTGGCCGAGCACGCACCGCGGGCGCGCGTGCTCAGCTCGCTCGTCCTCCTCAACGTCTCGAAGCTCTACCTCAGCGTCACCGTCATGGTGATCGGAACGCCGATCACCGTGATGCTGGTGGATCTCCCGGATGCGATCAAGCTGATGGTCGGCGTCGGGCTCGCGGTCCTGATCCCCGCGATGATCGCCCTCGGCGTGATCATCCATCGCGGCGCGGTCGCGAGCGTGGTCGGCATGCTGCGCGGATCACGGATCATCTCGGCAGAGCGCGCGAAGGCGTGGAAGGAGAAGCTGGTCGAGGTCGACAAGCACATCCGCGAGCTGCAGAGCCACCGCACCTCCGGCACACGGCTCGGGCTGATGTTCGTGCTGATCTCGCAGGTCCTGAGCTACACGTCGACGCTGGTCATCATGGCCGCCGTCGGGGTTCACCTCACTCCATCGCTGGTCGTCGGCGTGCTCTCGGTCGGCGTCCTCGTCACCTGGGTGTCGTCGGTGGTACCGCTCGGCCTCGGCCTCGCCGACGGTGGCAACTACGCGCTGTACACGATCCTTGGCGCGAGCGGCGAGCGCGGCATGTTCGTGACCATGCTCGCTCGCGCGCGGACGGTGACGATCGCGATCCTCGGACTCGGCGCGATGGCCGCGATCAACGCGCACGCGCGCTACCGGCAGTGGCGGATCCACGCGAAGCTGGAGCGCATGAAGGCCGCGCGCGATGCGGCGCCGGCAGAGACGTAGAGATCGCGCGTCGCACGCCGTCTCGGTGGCGTCACGCCCCGTCTCGCCTCCGTCACACCGGGTCGCGCGACACATGCGACCGGCGCGACAAGTGCGTTTTCTCGACGGAGATTTGTCCTCCATTGCGCGATCCCATGGCTCTGTGGGGTCATGCGCATCTTCACCGCTCTCGTCCTCGCTCTCTCCCTTGGCGTCTCTGCATGCGCGACCGGCCCGCGTGCGATCAACGTCGCTTCCGTCCGCCACGAGATCAACGACACGATCCAGGTGCAGCAGGCCGATCGCAACGTGACCTCGATGGGCAAGGTCACGACCGAGCGCGCCGTCGTCTACACCACGTCGAAGGACGGCACGCGTCAGGAGGAGACCTGGGTCAAGGACGGCGCCGCGTGGAGGCTCGACAAGGCGTCGGCGATGAACTGATCTCGCCCGCGCAATAGCCGAACGACGGTCGGCCGACATATTCTGCCGCCCGCGTGACCCAGAGCGTCGACCTCGTCATCGTCGGTGGAGGACCATCGGGTATCTCCACGGCGCTCCATCTCCAGGCCGCCGCTCCGGCACTCCGGGTGGTCGTGCTCGAGAAGGCCACCTATCCGCGCGAGAAGATCTGCGCCGGCGGTATCGGCGCGCGTGCGTTCAAGCTGCTCGAGAAGCTGGACGTGGAGGTCGACTGCCCGAAGGTCGCGCTCGACGCGATCGCCCTCCGCCTCGGCGGCGAGATCATCACCACGCGCTCGGCGGGCCTGGGGGCGGTGGTGCGCCGCGTCGAGTTCGACCACGCTCTCGTGAAGGTGGCGATCGCGCGCGGCATCGACGTGCGCGATGGCTGCGGCGTCGACCGCATCGAGATCTCCGACGAGGGCGTGACGGTCACCACTGACACCGGAGAGCGCTACGAGGCCAAGGCGCTCGTCGGCGCCGATGGCGTGAGCGGCATCGTGCGGCGGCAGGCCGGCTTCGCGGCGAGCGAGCTGCGGGCACAGGTGGTGGAGCTCGACACCGAGGGCGTCTCGCGCGACGAGCCGCGCGACACCGTGGTGTTCGATTTCGACGAGCATGATCTCCACGGCTACGCCTGGGACTTTCCGACCATCGTCGACGGCACGCCGCTCGTGTGCCGCGGCGCGTACGCGATCCGCACGCTCGGGCACGATGACGTGCGGGCGCGGATCGCGACCTACCTCACCGTGCGCGGCCTCGATCCGAAGCGTTATCGCCACAAGCAGTTCGCCGAGCGCGGCTTCGAGCCCGGCGCGGAGATCGCGGCGCGCCGCGTGATCCTCGTCGGCGAGGCGGCCGGCATCGACATCGCGACCGGCGAGGGCATCGGCCAGGCGATCGAGTACGGAGCCGTCGCCGGCCCCTACCTCGCGCGCGCGTTCGCGAAGCAAGGCTTCGGGTTCTCGGACTGGCGTACCACCGTGGACCGGCACCACCTCGGCTGGCAGCTCCGCATCCGCCACGCCTGCTACCGCTGGTTCTACGGACCGAAGCGCCGCACCGTCGAGCGGGTCATGACGCGCGTCCCGTCGATGTTCCGCGTGGCCATCGAGGACTTCGCTGGGGTTCCGATCTCGAAGCTGGCGCTCGTCCGCGGCGCGGGTCAGTTCCTCGCGGCCGTGGCCCGAGAGAAGATGCGACCCGACGACTAGATCGCTGTCAACGGGCGCGGATCCACGCGGCGATGTTCGCGACGGCGATCGAGGCTGCCTGGCTGCGGTCATCGAGCTCGTAGCTGTGCGCGCCGCCCGGGTAGTCGATCACGGCGACTGGAGCACCACGGGCCTCGAGCGCCGAGGTGAAGGCATCCAGGCCGGGGAGCAGCGCGGGCATCGCATCCTGGCCGGCGCGGCCGATCAGGATCGGAACGCTGGTCGGCAGCCCAGCGATCGCGACACCCGCCGGTGCGAAGCCCCACTTCGCGACCGCATCCGCGACGGTCGTGCTGCCGTCGACATCGATCGTGTACGGATACATCAGCACCGCGAACGCGAGCGGCTCGCGCGCGAGGACCGACAGCGCCATCGGCCCGTGGCCCGAGCACGCCCAGATCGCGAGGCGGGCGTACCGGCTGCGCAGCTCGGCGATCAGCGCCCGTACATCCGCCGGCGTGCGGTTCGCGTACGTGATCGCGGTGGCGCCCGCGGTCGCGATCAGTCGGGCCCAGCCCTCGAACGACTGCCACTCCTTGAGCTTCGCGCCCATCCGAGCCTCGACGCCTGGATCGGGCAAGCCGGTCACCAGGATCACCGCGGTGTCGCCCGTGCCGTACCGGTCGTAGGTCAGGCCATCGCCGTACGGCACGTCACGCTCGATCGGCACTCCGGCGGCTGACGGCGGGAGGTGCAGGAGCTTCTTGTCGGTGATCGGATGACGCATGCGCCGCGGTGTCATCGTGAACGAGGTCAGGTCGTGAGCGCGAGCACCGCGGCGAGTCGATCCAGGCGGCCGAGCAGCGCGCGCTCGGGGCGCGGCGCCAGATCCTGCTGGATCGCGAGCCGCGTGCCGCCCTCGATCTCGTGAAACGTCACGGTGACCACGGTGATGGCCCCATCGCCGTTTCCCCACTCGAACACCAGGCGCTCGAGCGGTACGTCGGCGAGCACCTTGATGACCACGCCGCCGACGCGGTGCGAGCCATCGATGCCGCGCACCGCCGCACCGCCCGTGTGCGTGGCGCTCCACCAGCGCGCCATGCGCTCCGGCGTTCGCCACGCGAGGTACACGTGGTGCCGCGGCGCGGAAACCACGCGCTCCATGCGCACGAGGGACGGCGTATCGATCATGCGAGCGTGACCACGAGCTCGTTCAGCTTGTCGTAGCTCTCGGCGGCACCGTGCTCCATGCCGGTCGCGAGCACGATGTCCCGGATCTCCTTCGTGGGATACGAGACCAGGAGGTTGAACGTGGTCTTGCCGGCGTTCTCGGTGAGCGTGATCGTGACCAGCGCGTCGCCGGGGAAGTCATCGAACGACTCCGTCGAGACCAGGCGGCTCGGCGGCATGATCTCCTTGTAGACGCCGCGGAACCCGACGTCCCGGCCACCGGGACCGCGCGACACGCTGCGCCACGCGCCGCCGACCCGCAGATCGATCTCGGAGAGCACCATCTCGTGGCCGCGTGGCCCATACCACTGCCTCATCAGCGCGGGCTCGGTGATGCACAGCCACACGAGGTGGCGTGGCGCATCGAACACGCGGGTCAGAAGGATGTCGGTGTCGGCGGGGATCGAGACGGTCAACGTGCCGGTGTTCTTCGGTCGGGGATTCATCGGGACCTCCTCGTGCGCTTCTCGGGTTTCTGGAGCTCCTGGAGCAGTGCGTCGAGCCGATCGAGCCGTTGCTCCCAGTGCTCGCGATAACGATCGATCCATCCGGCGAGCTCGCCGAGCGGTGCCGCCTCGAGCTTGCAGGGCCGCCGCTGTGCATCCCGACCGCGGGAGATCAGGCCCGCCTTCTCGAGCACCTTGAGGTGCTTGGAGATCGCGGGCTGGCTCATCGCAAAGGGCTCGGCGAGCTCGGTGACCGAGGCCTCGCCGCTGGCGAGCCGGGCGAGGATCGCGCGGCGCGTGGGATCGGCGAGCGCCGAGAACGTGGCATCGAGGCGGTGGGTGTTCATCGCTGAATAACCTTCGGGTTACATAACCCAGAGGTTATTTAGCGCGACGCGCTGAACCTGTCAACGGCGTTCGGTGGTACGCGATCGGGATGCGTCCCCAACCGTTGATCTGCGCGACCGATGTCGAGGCGAGCAGCCGCTGGTATCAGGCCGTACTCGGCGCCACCAGCGAGCACGGCGGCCCCACCTACGAGCGCCTCACCGTGAATGGCGCGTTGATCCTGCAGCTCCACCACTTCGAGGTCGAGCACGACCACGAGACGATCGGGGATCGCGCCGACCGGCCCTACGGCAATGGGGTGCTGCTGTGGTTCGAGACCGACGACTTCGACGCGGCGATGGAGCGCGCGACCGCACTCGGCGCAGAGATCTGGCAGGGCCCGATGCGCAATCCGAAGGACGGCAACGGCGGACCCGATCACCGCGAGTGCTGGTTCCGCGATCCCGATGGCTACGGCGTCGTGATCTGCAGCCCGGATGGCGAGGCGAGCAAGGCGGCGAGGCGTTAGCGCATCTTCGGGCGTGACCGGCTCAGTCCACGTGATGGTCGTGATGCTCGTGGGGAACAATCTTGCCGCTCTCGTCGACCAGGGTGTGACAGCTCTCGCACGACAGCTCGCCGGTCTTGGACTGCGGATCGAACACGGTCATGTGCAGCAGCTCGCCCATCATCGGTTCGACCTTGCCCGCCATGAACGGTGTGTAGCGCTGGACCTCGGCGTCCTTGCCCATCAGCGCCATGAACGCCTCGGGCGTGTTCGGCAGCGGCCGGATCTTCGGGTTCGGCATCTCGAACGAGCCGTCCTCGGCGCCCGGACCGTGGCAGGTCTTGCAGTCCATCGTCTGGTACTTCGGATCGAACGCGGCGAACACGGTCTTGGCCCTCGGCATCACGACCTTCTCCATGTACTCGTGCCGCTGATCCGCGTTCATGTCCTTCCACGCCAGATCCTTCGGGGGCGTGGTGGGCTTGGACGACGAGCCACACGCGGCGGCGGCGAGGAACAGTGCGGGCGTGATGATCCGGCGAGACATTCGGGCACTACTTCGATCGTTCGCCCCGTGGTGTCAAGCCGTCAGGCTGCGATCCCATGCGCGTGTCCCGATCGCAGGGTTCGCCTCGCGCGTGTCGAGCACCGCCTCGCGCTGGAATTCCACGATGAGGTTTCCGCTACGCCGCGAAGCGGCCTGGTTCGCGCTACCCGTGGTAGCCCTTCGCGCCGATCGTCTTGGCGAGCTCGCTGCGAATGTCGCCGGTGGCCGCCGCACGCGCGATCACCGTCGAGAAGTCGTGCTGCGGTCGCCAGCCAAGATCGGCGCGAGCACGCGCGCTGTCATAGACGCGATCGAACGACGGCAGCATGCGCCAGCCGAGCCGCGCGTAGAGATCCTCCCAGCCCGGCACGCGGCGGCGGATCACCGCCGGCGCATCGCGGCGCAGCTCCGGCGCATCGTCTCGCTGGAGCGGCGTCGCCGCGCTGATGATGTAGCGGCCAAAGCCGAGCGCCGGCGCGCGGTCGAGCGCGCACAGATGCGCCGACACCACGTCCTCGATGTCGACGCGGCGGTAGAGGTACTCGGTCGCCTTGAGGTTCGCGTCGGCGTACGCATCGCGCGCGGCGGGGTTGTCATCGGCCTCGGGGAAGAACCGCGAGGTCCGCAGCACGAGCACGTTCAGGCGCTGGTTCCGGTGCGCGAGCTGGCACAGGTCCTCGGCGGCGACCTTCGTGACCCCATAGATGTTCTTCGGCGCCGGGACCACGTCTTCGGTGATCCAGGCGGCGGGGGCATCCGCCGGCGGCACGAGGGCGTCGCCGAACGTGCTCGTCGTGCTGGTGTAGACGAACGCGCGCACTCGGCTCGCGGCCTCGAGCAGGTGCAAGGTCGCCGTGATGTTCGTGTCGACGAACGCCTGCCGGCGGTGCGTGGAGACATGTGGCTTGTGAAGGGTGGCGGCGTGCACCACCGCGTCCACGCCGTCCATGCAGCGCGCGACCACGTCAGGATCGACGAGCGATCCGACGACGTCAGTCCACGGCGACGGCAGGCGATCCACTCCGCGCACGGCGCGCCCGGCAGCGCGGAGCGTGCGCATCAAGGCTTCTCCGAGATGACCGGCGGATCCAGTGACGAGGATCATTCGCGTAGCCTATCGCGGTCGGCGGACCTCGGCGATCGCGTCGAGCAGGCGATGCAGGTCTACTGGCTTGACGAGGTGGCGCGCGAAGCCGGCCGCCTTGCTGCGCTCGCGGTCGGTGTCCTGGCCGTATCCCGTGACCGCGATCATCGCCGGCACCTTCGCGCCGAGCGCCTCGCGCACCCGCACCGCGAGCTCGTAGCCATCGATGACCGGAAGTCCGATATCGAGGATCGCCACGCTCGGAGTAAAGGTCTTCACGACCTCGAGTGCCTCGGGGCCATCAGCGGCGGTCTTCACCTCGTATCCGAGCGAGGCCAGAAGGTCGCCGAGTAGGAGCCGCGCGTCCTCGTTGTCGTCGACGACGAGCACCTTGTCGATCGCGGCACCGACCGGCGCGGATGCAGCCGCGATGGCTTCGTCCCCGACGATGTGCAAGCGCTCTACCGGCAGCGTGACGGTGAAGCGGCTACCCGTACCGAGGCCCGCGCTGTCCGCGCTCACCGTGCCGTGGTGGAGGCCGACGAGGGACTTGACGAGCGCGAGGCCGAGACCGAGGCCGCCGCCCGAGCGCTCCGAGCTCTGGTAGCCCTGCACGAAGATGTCGAACACGCGCGACAGGAGCTCGGGGCCAATGCCGGTGCCGTTGTCCTGCACGGCGACGACCACGTTGCCGTCCGTGGCCTCGGCGCTGACCGAGATCCGGCCGTGGGCGGCGGTGTACTTCGCCGCATTCGTCAAGAGGTTCGCGATCACCTGGATCAGGCGCGCCTCGTCCCCGTGCACGCGCAGCTCGGTGTCTGGCAGGTTGACCGCGAGGTGATGAGTCTTCTGCTCGAACAGCGGGCTCGCGACCTCCACGGCCCTCGCGATCGCGTCGCGGAGGTCGAGCGACGTCAGCCGTAGCTGGATCTTGCCGCTCGCGATCCGCGAGACATCGAGCAGATCGTCGATCAGGTGCATCATGTGCTTCACCTGCCGGTTGATGACGTCGTGCTCCTTCTTCGCGGTCGTATCGCCGCGCATCGCGATCAGATCGAGTGCGGTGACGATCGGAGCCATCGGGTTTCGTAGCTCGTGGCCCAGCATCGCGAGGAACTCGTCCTTGATCTTGCTCGCTTGCTCGGCCGCCAGCCGCGCCGCGCGCTCGTCCTCCCCGCGCTTGCGCTCGGTCAGGTCGCGCGTGACCTTCGAGAACCCCACGAGGTCCCCCGATGCGTTGCGGATCGCGCCGATGATCACACTCGCCAAGAACCGACTGCCGTCCTTGCGGATGCGCCAGCCCTCCTCCTCGAACCGGCCTTCCGTCGTGGCGATGCGCAGCTCTTCCTCGCATCGCCCGCTCGCGACGACCTCGGCCGGATAGAACCGCGAGAAGTGCATCCCGATCGCCTCGCTCGCGGTGTAGCCCTTGAGCCGCTCGGCGCCCGCGTTCCACGTCGCGATGTGACCGCCGGGATCGAGGACGAAGATCGCGTAGTCGACGACGCTCTCCACGAGCTGCCGGAACCGCTCCTCCGCGGCGGCCCGTTGCTCGTCGGCCCGCTTCCGCTCGGTCAGATCACGCGTGACCTTCGAGAAGCCGACGAGCTCGCCACGCGAGCCACGCACGGCGCCGATCACCACGCTCGCCCAGAACAGTGATCCGTCCTTGCGGATGCGCCAGCCCTCCTCCTCGAACCGGCCCTCGCGCGTAGCGATCTCCAGCTCCATCTCGCACTTTCCGGATGCGACATCCGCGGCCGGGTAGAACGCCGAGAAGTGCCTCCCGATGATCTCGTTCGCCGTGTAGCCCTTGACGCGCTGCGCTCCGGCGTTCCAGGTCGCCACGCGCCCGTGCGGATCGAGCATGAAGATCGCGTAGTCGCGAACGCTCTCCACCAGCAGCCGGAACAGCTCCGCATTCGTGTCGCCGCGCGCCGCCTGCTCGGCGATCGTTTCGGTCAGCGACGCTTCGACCCGCGTGCGACGATCGATCTCGGCATGCAACGCAGCGAGGTTGCCGCCGTCCTTGGGGTCAGTGCTCATCTCGGACCGCCCAGACATCATAGCGAGGATCCACGCCGCGTGACCAGTTGACCGATCCGTGAGCGCAGCCGCCCCACCCTGCGCTTGTGATCAGTGCGCTCGGAAGTGTCAGCCGGGGCGTCGGAGGGCTGCGAGCAGCACCTCCATCTTCACGGGCTTCGCGAACCACTGGTTGAAGCCGGCCGCGGTCGCGGCGAGGTGGTCGGCCTCGGTCGCGTAGCCGGTGAGCGCGACCAGCCAGATCGGCGGCGCATCGGGGTGCTCCCGGACCGCGCGGGCCACGGCATAACCGCTCATGTCGGGAAGGCCGATGTCGATCAGCGCGACGTCGAGGCCGCCGGCGAGGATGCGCTCGATCGCGCTCGCGCCATCGCAGGCCATCTCGGCCTGATGACCATGGATCTCGACCATCTCCGCGATCAGATCGCGCGTATCTACGACATCCTCGCAAACCAGGACGCGGAGCTCGGCGATGGCAGGAGGGACCATGTCGGTTCGCTAGTGGGGGCGCATCGCAGATCCGTCGCAGGTATTTGGTCTCGATAGAACGCCCTTCCGGCCGATGTTCCATACGTGATCGATGTCGTCATGGTTCAGTGCTGGCTGTTCAGTCTCGAGATGTGCAACGGCGGCTCGATCGACGTGCTCGTGAAGCTCCTGGACGCGCGCTGGCCGGTCCACTACCGCCCGCGCGCCACCGCCTGAGTTATCGTCGCCGGCGATGAAGCCGGATTCCAGGCGGGTGATCGCCGACCTCGAGGCGCTCGCGACCCTGACCTCCAACGAGCGCGGCGCGCAGCGCGTGGCCTGGGGCCCCGTGTGGCGCGAGACGCGCGCGTGGTTCACCGCGAAGCTCTCCACCGAGCTCGGGATCACGCCGCATCGCGACGGCGCCGGAAACCTGTGGGCGACCCTCCCGGGAGCGACGACGAAGAGCATCGTGATCGGGAGTCACCTCGACTCGGTGCCCGGCGGGGGCTGGCTCGACGGCTGCCTCGGTGTGCTCGCCGGTCTCGAGGTCCTGCGCCGCGCGAAGGCGCAGGGTACGCCCCCGCTCACCATCCATCTCGTCGACTGGGCGGATGAGGAAGGCGCGCGGTTCGGTCGCAGCCTCACCGGCTCGGCGGCATCGGCGGGCGCACTCGATGCGCAGAAGGAGCTCGCGCACCTCACGGATCGTCAGGGCGTGACGTTGCCCGCGGCGCTCGCCGAGAACGGGCTGTCGATCGAGACCATGGGAACGGCGGCGGCGTACTTCGCCACGCTCGAGGCCAGCGCGTACCTCGAGCTGCACATCGAGCAGGGTCCAGTCCTCGAGGAGATCAAGAAGCCGGTCGGCGTCGTGCTCGGGACGATGGGCGTCGAGCGCTACAACGTGAAGTTCATCGGCCAGGCCGCGCACTCGGGCGCCGCGCCGATCCATCTCCGCAAGGACGCCTTCCTCGCCGCGGCGCAGTTCGCGCTCGCGTGCCGCGACATGCGTGAAGCACTCGGGCAAGACGCCGCGCACGCGCGTGGTCGCGACCTGCGGCGTGGTGAAGGTCGAGCCGAACTTCGTCACCGCGGTGCCGGGCTCCACCGAGATCTCGATCGATCTGCGCGCGCTCGATGCGAAGGTGCTCAGGCGCATGCTGACCGAAGCGAAGGCCGCGGCCGCGCGCGCTGCGAAGACGCACCTCGTGAAGGTCGGCTGGAGCCCGCTGCTCCACATCACGCCCCGGCTGTTCGACGAGGCACTGATGGAGATCATGCGCACCTCGGTCAAGGAGGTCACGGGCACCGCGCCGGAGCTTCCGAGCGGTCCACTGCACGACGCCGCGGAGATGGCCGACGTGGTGCCGACCGCGATGATCTTCGCGCAGTCGAGCCCGGGGATCTCCCACACGCGTCTCGAGGACACGCCGCGACCGGCGCTCGACAAGTCGATCCGGGCGTTCCTGATCGCGGTCGACCGGACGCTCGAGGCACTGTCCGCCCGGACACCGACCGGACGCCGCGGACAGCGTGTGCGCACGTAGTTCCGGGTAGTTCCACCCGGCACACGCGTTGCTCTACTGGCGGTCGCCATGATCCGCGAACCGTCCGGCCAGGACCGCCCCCTCGCGAAGCCCGCGGTCGCCCGTCCGTGGAGCCGCTGGGCCGTGCGCGGCGTTGTCATCCTCGCGGCGGTCCTGGGGATCGGGTGGGTCGTGCGGAGCTGGCTCGGCGCCTCGAAGTCGGTCGATGCGTCGCGTGTGCGGATCGCGAAGGTCTCGCGCGGGACGCTGGTGCGCGACGTCATCTCCGATGGCCGCGTGGTCGCCGCGAACA
Source organism: Haliangiales bacterium (assembly GCA_038203335.1). Classification (GTDB taxonomy): domain Bacteria; phylum Myxococcota_A; class Polyangia; order Haliangiales; family Haliangiaceae; genus JABFXX01. Next base: position 22,014 of record JBBRED010000002.1, read on the forward strand.
GCCCCACCCTCTACGCGATCGCCGCGGGCACCGTGGACTTCCACGTGCGGCCCGGCGACAAGGTCGTGAAGGGCCAGAAGCTCGCGACCATCTCGAGCCCCGAGCTGCAGAGCCGCCTGACCCAGGAGCAGGCCACGCTCGCCGGTCTGGAGGCGGCGCTCGGTCGGGCGGGACTCGACGTCGAACACGGTCGCGCGAACGCGCGGAAGCTCGTGGATCAGGCCGAGGTCGATCGCCAGGCGGCCGCGCGCGAGGTCGAGATCAACGAGAAGATGTTCGCGAACGGCGTGATCGCCGAGCTCGAGCTGCGCCGCTCGCAGGACTCGCTGAAGAAGGCGGAGATCGCGATGGCGCACGCGAAGGTCGAGGCGGGCCTGCAGAGCAAGGAGCTGACGTTCGATGTCGGCACCAAGCAGCAGGGCCTCGATCGGCAGCGGTCGGTGGTGACCGAGCTGCAGCGCCAGGTCGCGGCGCTCGCGATCGAGTCGCCGGTCGATGGGCAGGTGGGTCAGCTCGCCGTACAGCAGCGCGCCTCGGTGGCGCAGAACGCGCCGATCCTCACGGTCGTCGACCTCGGCGCGTTCGAGCTCGAGATCAAGGTGCCGGATAGCTTCGCCCGCGACCTCGCGATCGGCATGAACGCCGAGATCAAGAGCGGGTCCAGCAGCTTCCCCGCGACGGTGCGCTCGGTCTCGCCCGAGGTGATCGAGGGCAACGTGGCCACCCGTCTCGAGTTCGGCGGCCAGCGCCCCGCGGGCCTCCGGCAGAACCAGCGGTTGACCGCGCGGATCCTGATCGAGGAGCGGCCGAACGTGCTGAAGGTCGAGCGCGGCCCGTTCCTCGAAGCCGGCGGCGGAAACGTCGCGTACGTCGTCGTCGGCGGCGTCGCCGAGCGGCGCACGATCAAGGCGGGGGCGATCAGCCTCGATGCGGTGGAGATTCTCTCGGGTGTGGACATCGGGGACGAGATCGTCGTCTCAGGTACGGATGCCTTCGGTGATGCACAGCGCGTGCGGATCGCGAACTAGGAGCCAGCTCATGTTGATCATGAAAGACGTGTCGAAGGTGTTCCGGACGGCGATGGTCGAGACGCACGCCCTGCGTGCGCTCGATCTCGAGGTTCGCGAGGGCGAGTTCCTCGCCGTCACCGGCCCCTCGGGCTCCGGGAAGACCACGTTCCTCAACATCGCCGGCCTGCTCGAGGAGCTGACCTCGGGCGTCTACTCGCTCGACGGTGTCGACGTGAGCTCGCTCGACGACAGGGCGCGCTCGAAGCTGCGCAACGAGAAGCTCGGCTTCGTGTTCCAGAGCTTCAACCTGATCCCGGATCTCGACCTGTTCGACAACGTCGATGTGCCGCTGCGCTATCGCGGGTTCTCGCGCGGTGAGCGCAAGAAGCGGATCGAGGGCGCGCTCGAGCGCGTGGGCCTGCTCTCGCGCATGCGCCACTACCCCGCCGAGCTCTCCGGCGGCCAGCAGCAGCGCGTGGCCATCGCCCGCGCGATCGCAGGTGATCCGAAGCTGCTCCTCGCCGACGAGCCGACCGGCAACCTCGATTCGCAGATGGCCCGCGAGGTCATGCAGCTCCTCGAGGATCTGAACGCCCAGGGCACCATCGTGTTGATCGTCACGCACGATCCGGAGATCGCCGCGCGCGCGCAACGCAACGTCCACATCGTCGACGGCGTTGCCGCGGACCTCGAGCGCGGTCCGTCGCTGGTTCGCCCCGCCTCGGCCACCTCCGTTACCACCGCGGCCTGAGGCACACCATGTTCTCCTACTACCTCGACCTCGCCCGGCGCAGCTTCAAGCGCAACGTCGCGCTGACCGTGCTCATGGTCCTCGCGATCGGCTTCGGCGTCGGCGCGAGCATGACCACGCTGACCGTGCTCCGCATGCTGTCCGCGGATCCCATCCCGCAAGCGAGCTCGCACCTCTACTACGTCCAGCTCGAGCCGCGGAAGGCACGCGGCGATCAGAGCGGCGAACCGCCCGATCAGGTGACGCGGTTCGACGCCGAGACCCTGCTCCGCGCCGGCAAGGCGGATCGCCAGGCGATGATGACCGGCGGCAACGCGGCGATCGAGCCTCAGCGGCCCGGCCTCGACCCGTTCTTCGCCGAGGCTCGGTTCGCGTCCGCCGACTTCTTCGCGATGTTCCGCGTCAACTTCCTCGCCGGCGGCGCGTGGACCGCCGATGACGACGTGAAGGGCTCGCACGTGGTCGTCATCGCGCGCCCGCTCGCCGAGAAGCTGTTCGGCGACACCAACGTGGTCGGCAAGACCGTCCAGCTCGAGGGCACGCCGATGCGCGTGGTCGGCGTGATCGATCGCTTCGCGCCCGCGCCGCACTTCTACGACCTCGCCATGGGGGACTATGCCCAGGAGGAGCAGGCGTTCATCCCGTTCAGCACGTCGCGCGAGCTCAAGCTCGAGCGCAACGGCTCGATGGACTGCTGGGAGGAGCACGACGGCGACGCCACCGACCTCAACGCCCCGTGCGTGTGGATCCAGTACTGGGTGGAGCTCGACAGCGCGGGCAAGGCCGCGGAGTACGAGCAGTACCTGGTGCACTACTCGGAGGAGCAGAAGACGGCGGGCCGCTTCGAGCGCGCACCGCGCGTGCGCCTCCGCAATGTGATGGAGTGGCTCGACTACAAGGAGGTCGTGCCGAACGACGCGCGCATCCAGACCTGGGTCGCGCTTGGCTTCCTCCTCGTGTGCCTGATCAACACCGTCGGCCTCCTGCTCACGAAGTTCCTCCGCCGTTCGTCGGAGATCGGCGTGCGGCGCGCGCTCGGAGCGTCGAAGCGCTCGATCTTCACCCAGCTCCTCGTCGAGGCCGGCATGATCGGCGTGGCCGGCGGCCTGCTCGGGCTCGCGCTCGCGTGGCTCGGGCTGTGGGCGGTGCGCCACCAGCCCACGGACTACGCGGAGCTCGCTCAGCTCGATCTCCCGATGCTCGCCGGCACCTTCGGCCTCGCCGTGGTCTCGAGCCTCCTCGCCGGCCTGCTCCCCGCATGGCGCGGATGTCAGGTCACCCCCGCGATCCAGCTCAAGTCGCACTGAGGATCACCATGCATTTTCTCCCCATCATCTCCACGCTCCGCCGGCACCGCACGGCCGCGGCGCTGATCATCCTCGAGATCGCGCTGACGTGCGCGATCGTATGCAACGCGGTGTTCCTGATCCGCGAGCGCCTCGGACGCATGGACCGCGCGAGCGGCATCGCCGAGGACGAGATCGTGCGCGTCCAGATCACGGGCATCGGCACGAAGAGCGATGCCATGGCGTCCACGACCCAGGACATCGCGGCGCTGCACGCCATCCCCGGCGTGAAGTACGCGGTCGCCACGAACATGATCCCGTTCGGCGGATCGTCGTGGAACACCGACGCCTCCACGATCCCCGACGACCCGGATCGTCCGATCAACGTCGGCCTGTACATGGGCGGCACAGAGCACCTCGAGACGCTCGGCGTCCAGCTGACCGCGGGCCGCGACTTCACACCCGAGGAGTACGTCGACTTCGACGCGATGCAGTCCAACGCCAGCAAGGTCGGATCGATCATCATCACCCGCGGAATCGCGGATCGCCTGTTCCCCGGGCAGGGACCGCTCGGCAAGCAACTCTACGTCCTCGGCAAGGAGCCGCAGACCATCGTCGGCGTGGTCGAAGAGCTCGCCCGTCCCAACGAGTTCAACGGGATGAAGTACGCCGAGTACTCCGTGCTGGCGCCGATCCGCCTGCCCTACACGGCGGGCGGCAACTACCTGATCCGCGTGGATCCTGCGCGCAAGGCCGAGGTGCTCGCCGCCGTGGACGCCTCGTTCGACAAGGTGGATCCGAACCGCATCATCCTCCACCGCGAGACGTTCGCCGAGATCCGCTCGAACTTCTTCAAGCAGGACCGCGCCATGGCGTACCTCCTGTTCGGCGTGTCGCTCGCGCTCCTCATCATCACCGCGCTCGGCGTGGTCGGCCTCGCGAGCTTCTGGGTCCAGCAGCGCACGCGCCAGATCGGCATCCGCCGCGCCCTCGGCGCCACGAAGGGCGACATCCTTCGCTACTTCCAGGCGGAGAACTTCATCCTCGCGACGATCGGGATCGTGATCGGCATGGGCCTCGCCTATGGCATCAACCTGTGGCTGATGCACAAGTACCAGGTCGCGCGGCTCCCGAGCGAGTTCCTCCCGATCGGCGCGCTGCTGCTGTGGTTCCTCGGCCAGATCGCCGTGCTCGGGCCGGCGCTGAGAGCGTCCATGATCCCACCTGCGATCGCCACGCGTAGCGTGTAGCCTCGGTGCGCGCGATGCCCACTGTTCTCGTGATCGATGACAACCCCGCCGTGTCGACGGCGCTCGAGGTGTTGTTCTCGCTGCGTGATCTGAGGACCCTCTCCGCCGAGACGCCGGCCGCCGGCCTCGCGATCCTCGAGCGCGAAGCGGTGGACGTGGTGATCCAGGACATGAACTTCCGCGCCGACACCACGTCGGGCGAGGATGGAGTGACGCTGTTCCGGGCGATCCGCGCGCGACACCCGGATCAGGCGGTGATCCTCCTCACCGCGTGGACGCACCTCGAGGCCGCGGTCGAGCTGGTCAAGGCCGGAGCCGCCGACTACCTCGCGAAGCCGTGGGACGACACGAAGCTGCTGACCACGGTGGAGAACCTTATCGAGCTCGCCGAGACCCGGCGCGAGCTCTCTCGACGCGTCAGCTCCGAGGGCAAGCGCAAGTCCGAGCTCGAGCAGCGCTTCGATCTGCGCGGCACGGTGTTCGCGGATCCGGCGACCGAGCGCGTGATCGCCCTCGCCTGCCAGGTCGCACGCTCGGATGTCCCGATCTTGATCACCGGGCCGAACGGTGCCGGCAAGGAGAAGATCGCGGAGATCATTCAGGCCAACTCGTCGGTCAAGGACGGACCGTTCGTCACGCTCAACTGCGGTGCCCTGCCCTCCGAGCTGATCGAGGCCGAGCTGTTCGGCGCCGAGGTCGGCGCGTACACCGGCGCGAACCGAGCGCGCGAGGGCAAGTTCGAGGCCGCCGATGGCGGCACCCTGTTCCTCGACGAGATCGGGAACCTGTCCCTGAACGGACAGATGAAGCTGCTGCGCGTGCTCGAGACCGGCAGGTTCGAACGGCTCGGCTCCAACAAGGAGCGCCAGGTCGTGGTCCGCGTGATCAGCGCGACGAACGCGGACCTCGGCGCGATGATCCGGGCGGGCTCGTTCCGCGAGGATCTGTACTACCGGCTCAACACCATCGAGCTGCGCCTGCCGTCGCTCGCCGAGCGCGCGGACGACATCCTCCCGCTCGCCAAGCACTTCCTCGCCGGCGGCAAGCGCCTCGCGAACGACGCGCGCGACGCGCTCCGCAACCACCCGTGGCCCGGCAACGTGCGCGAGCTGAAGAACGCGCTGTCCCGCGCCTCGCTGCTCGCCTCCGGGCCATCGATCACCGCCGCCGACCTCGGGCTGCCTTCGGTGCCGCGCCCCCCGGCGGCGGGGGACGACGAGCCTGATCGCGCGACCATCGAGGCGGCGCTGGCCCGCACCGGCGGGGTGATCGCGCAGGCCGCCGCGGATCTCGGCTTGAGCCGCCAGGCGCTGTACCGTCGGATGGAGAAGCTCTCCATCCCCCGCGAATGACCCCGCCTCGTCCATCTCGCCGTCGCTCATCTCTGGTCTGGCGCGTCGCGCTCGTCGCGGGCGCGCTGGTGGCCGCGTCCGTGGGTCTCGCGGTCGTGCTCTACGACTGGTTCGAGGAGCCGCTGCTCACCGCCGGGGTGACGATCGCGGTGATGGTGCCGCTCACGCTGTACATGGTGCTGTCGGTGCTGTCCCCGATGCTCGCAATGTTCCGCGCGCTCGCGGGGACGGTGACCAGCTACCGCGACGGCGACTTCGCCTTCTCGCTCGCCTGGGAGCCGAACGACGAGCTCGGCGATCTGGTGGTGGCGCACAACGAGCTCGGCGACACGCTACGCGGCCAGCGCGAGGCGCTCGTCCACCGCGAGCTGCTTCTCGACACGATGGTGCAGAACACGCCGGTCGCGATGCTACTGATCGATCCGGGCGGCCACGTCGTCTACGGCAACCTCGCGGCGCGCAAGCTCCTCTTCGAGGGTCGCCGGCTCGAGGGCGCGCTGCTCTCGGCCCTGCTCGAGGCCTCCCCCGAGGCGCTGCGCGAGGCGGTCTCCCGCGGCGGCGACGGGCTGTTCGTGGTGGAGAGCGACGATGAGGAGGAGACGTACTACCTCGCGCGCAGCGGGTTCCGCCTCAACGGTCGCCCGCACGAGCTGTTCGTCCTCCGGCACCTCACCGCCGAGCTGCATCGCCAGGAAGTGCGGACCTGGAAGAAGGTGATCCGCGTGATCAGCCACGAGCTGAACAACTCGCTGGCGCCGGTCGCATCGCTCGCGCACTCCGGTGGCGAGCTCGTGAAGCGCGGCAAGTACGATCAGCTCGAGAAGGTGTTCAAGACGATCGCCGAGCGCGCGAGGCACCTCGAGCAGTTCATCCTCGGCTACGCGAAGTTCGCGAAGCTGCCGATTCCCCGGCTCGAATCGACGTCGTGGTCCGAGCTCGTCGAGCGGCTGCGCACGCAGGTGGCGTTCGAGATCGAGGGCGCGCTCCCCGATGCGCCGGGGCGCTTCGATCCGTCGCAGCTCGAGCAGGCCCTCGTCAATCTGCTGAGCAACGCGCACGAGTCCGGCTCCCCGGCGAACCAGGTCGTGCTCCGCATGCGGAAGCTGCCGAGCGCGGTCGCGATCGACATCAGCGATCGCGGCTCGGGGATGACCGAGGCGGTCCTCTCGAACGCCCTGCTCCCGTTCTACTCGACCAAGCGCGGCGGCACCGGCCTGGGCCTCGCTCTGGTCCGCGAGATCGCGGAGGCGCACGGCGGCCGGGTCTCGCTCGCGAACCGCGCCGGCGGTGGCCTCTCGGTCACGGTCACGCTGCCGCAGTGACCTGCTCCCAGGTCGATCCTCAGTGACCGCTATTGAACTTCGCGGGCTCGATGAATCGCAAGCCCGTGAGCTTCGCGCGGACCGCCGCCTGGGCGATCTCTTCGCGCACGAGGATCACGCTCGGCATTTCGGTGAGGCGGAATGCCCACGGCCAGGTCTTGTCGATCCCGGCGCGCATCACGAGCTTCGTGATCAGCCGGATCTTTCCGGCCGCGGCATCGGGCTTCCATACCGAGTTCTCGCGATCCACGGCCTCGCGCGCGGCGAGGACATGCGCGACCCACCAGCCGGTCTTGACGCTCTTCCTCGGTGACACCGCGAGTTGCACGCGCAGCATCTCGAACGCGCCCGGGGCATGACTCGCGAGCACGTCCTTGTAGTGCTGGTTCACGATCAACCAGCCGAACGAGTTCGCCGCGGCGTCCTTGCGCAGCGCACCGAGGGGAACCGCCTCCGCGGCGGTGTGCTTGACCAGCGCCTCCTTCGGCCACTTCTTGCCGAGCGGTTTGCAATCGTCGAGCGCCGCGTGGGCGCCCGACATCACCTTCGGATCGAAGTCTCCGATATGCGCATCCCCATCCTCGTAGTGATCGCACGCAACCACGTACCCCATCTGTCCATCATGCCAGCGATCCTTGTCCGCAGGGCATCACATCGGACGTAGCCGCACCAGCTCGTCGTGCAGCCCCGCGCTCTCGCCGTGGTCCGTCAGCCGCGCCCCGATCAGCGCGTTCGCGCAGCGGCCCGCGCGGAATCCCCCGCCCTTCGCGACGAGCGCGACGTCCCGGCGCTGCGCCGCGTCGTACGTCACGCGCACGGAGATCGAACCGATCGCGGACTCGAGGCTCGCGAGCGCACCGTCGGCAACGCCATTCGCGGCGTCGGGATGCAGCGTGACAGCGAGCGGTCCGTCGAGCGGGCGGGCCCACTGCGACGCCTGCGCCTTCTCGGTCGACACCGACAGAAGGATCAGCGGAAAGGCGGCGGTGGGTCGCGTGGGCTCCGGCGCGCCCACGGTGACGAGGTTCGCGCGACCGCTCGCCGTGGGGAACGTGCGATCGGGAAACGCGATATCGCCGACGATCGGGCTCTTCACCGGGCCGTGCGCCTCGAGGTGCTCCAGCATGATGCCGCGCGGGGCGAGCGTCCCCGCGAGGATCCGGCGCTTCCATGCGCGCGCATCGCCGGCGACCGCCTCGCCGAGGCCCACCCGCTTCGCGAGCGCCTGCACGATCTCGAGATCGGAGCGCGCATAGTCGGGCCGTGGCACGACCGGGCTCGAGACCCCGATGTAGTGATGGCCGTAGGAGGCGAGCAGGTCATCATCCTCGAGCAACGTGGTCGTCGGCAGCACCACATGCGCGCACTGGGCGGTATCGGTGAGGAACGCGTCGACCACGACCGTGAGCTCGCGGGTCTCGAGCGCGCGCGCGATGGTCGCCGAGTCGGGCAGCATGACCACCGGGTTCCCCGCCGTGATCCACACGGCGCGGATCGGCGGATCGGTCGCCGCCAGGATGTCCTGGCCGATCAGCGGTTCGTGCAGGCGCCGCGGCGCGTTGCCCTGGATGAACGACAGATCCATCGCTCGCCGTCGCTTCGCCTCGAACGAGACCGCGCCCCCGGGGATGCCGATGTTCCCGGTGATCGCTCCGAGCGCATCGAGCGCGCGCACGATCGCACCTGCGTTGGCGCGCCGTCCCATGCCCCAGCCGACGAGGATCGTCGTCGGGCCACCGTGCAGCTTGGCCGCGAGATCCTCGGCCGCCGCCTCGGGCACATCCGCAGCGGCGCACCAGTCCGCGAGCGTGCGCGACATCGCGAGCGCGCGGAACCCGTCGAGGTGATCGCACCAGCGCGCCGCCTCCGGGTGGCTCCAGCCTCGATCGAACAGCACCCGTGCGGTCGCCATCGCGAGCGCGAAGTCACCGCCCGGACGCGGTTGCCACACCCGATCGCAAAGCTCCGCGGTGCGATGGTGGACCGGATCGATCAGCGTCAGCTCCGCACCGCGCGCCTTTGCATCGCGCAGGAACGGGGTGAGGTGGATCCACGAGACGTAGATGTTCCGCCCCCAGATCAGGATCTGCTTCGCGTTGACGAGGTCCGACGGGTCGTTCGCCTCGAAGTCGCCGAAGTCCTCGATCTGCGCCCATTCACCGGCGCCGGTGCAGATATCGCCGCGACGATCGGTGACGGGGCCGAACAGCTCGAAGAAATAGCTCGCGACGTGCTTCACGTAGCCCATCGCGCCCGCCGAGCGGTAATGGAAGATCGCGGCCGGGCCCGACTCGGCCTTGATCGCCTGGAGCTTCGCTGCGACGTAGTCGAGCGCCTCGTCCCAGCTGGCGGGCTCGAGCACGCCATTGCGCCGGATCAGCGGCGAGGTCAGCCGCTCGGGCGAGTACTGCCGGTCGAGGAACTTGCTCGTGCGCGGGCACAGGAACCCCTGCGTGATCGGATGATCCTTGTCTCCCTGGATCTTCGTGATCCGTCCGTCCTCAACCGTCGCGACGATGCCGCACACGTCGGGGCAGTCGCGGTTGCACATCGTCTTCTTGATCTCGACAGCCACGGCCTCCGCATCATGCCTGATCTGGGCCGTCGCCGTGGATCTGTGCTGCTCGTCGCCGCGCGCCGTTGGTACGGTGGTCGACATGCTTCATGGCTCGTGTCACTGCGGCGCGCTCACGGTGGACCTTCAGACCGTGCGCGAGCCCGCCGACCTGCCGGTCCGCACCTGCGGATGCACGTTCTGCCTGCGCCACCGGCCGCGCTACACCTCGGATCCCGCGGGTCACGTGACGATCGGCGGCGGCGCGGTCGCGAGCCCGTACCGGTTCGGACTTCGCCTCGCGGACTTCCTGATCTGCCGGACCTGCGGCGTGTTCGTCGCCGCGTACGAGCCGGCTGGCCGCGCCGTGATCAACCTCGAGAGCCTGGACCGCCGCGCCGAGTTCACGGCGACCACGCTCCAGCTCACGATCTACGACACCGAGGATGTCGCGGCGCGCACCGCACGACGCTCCGCGAACTGGACGCCGGCCACGCTCGGCTAGTCTGGATCTCCGACCGCCACGCGAACGTCGAGCACCTTCACTACTTCCTCATCGGCGGGCGGACTGCCTGGCGTGTCATACCGAACTTGTCCTCCGACGGGCCGCCCTCCGCATCGCCCTTGACGTCGAACGTCATCGTGTTCGCGCCGGCCTTGACCGTGATCTCGGACTCCGTCGCGGCGGCGCTCCTCTCGCTCCACGCGCGGACCTTGTACTTGCCCGGCGCGAGGCTCTTGAACGTGAACTCCTTCGCACCGTCGACGACCACGTAGTGCGGCGCGTCGACGACCACCACGTACGAGGCCATCTTCGCGTGGATGTTGCATCCGAGCCGCACGATGCCCGGCTTCTCGAACTTCACCTCTCGGGTGTCGCCGTCCTTGTACAGGCCGAGGTCGAACTTCTTCGGCTCGGAGATCGAGAACACGTTGTGGAACACGCCGTCGAAGTTCGGGAACGCGACGGTGGATCCCGGCGGCACCGCGATCACGTGCGGCTCGAACGTCTTGTCGCGCTGCTCGACCACGCGCTGCTTCGGCGTGCGGCGCTTGCCCTTGCCGGCCTCGGGCCAGAGCATCACCGTGCCGAGCCCGTCGAGCGGCTTGCCATCGATCATGATCGTGCCCGAGAGCGAGGCGGGCAAGCGCTTGCCCGCCTCGTCCTCATCGGAGGCGCCGGCGAGCTTTGGCTGCGCCGGCGTGTCCTTCGGCATCCGCTTGAGCGGCGTGTCGATCCGCGGCGGCGCGCCATCGCGGAACGTGGGCGCCGCGGCGGCCACGACCTTCGCGCCTGTCATCGCCTCGACCCGCGAGAACAGCTGGTCGGCGTAGTTCCGCTGGCCACGCTTCGCCGCGACGATCGCGGCCTGCATGGTGTCGGCCGCCTCTCCAGACAGCTTGACCGCCACCGACGTCGCCTTCGCGATCGCGGCGTCCGCCACCGGCTTCAGCCGATCCTTGGGCGTCACGATCTGCGGCTGCATCGGCCCGAGGGCGCCGAGCAGCTCGGACTTCTCGCGCGCGCCGACCTTGAACTTGTCGAGCGCACCGGCGAGGTCTTCGACGAGCGCCACGAATTCCTCGTCGACCAGCTCCATGCCCGCGTGCGAGGTCTCCATGTCCTGCCCCGAGTACTTGCACGGGCCACCGGTCGCCATGCACACCAGCTCCACGAGCAGGAACTTGAGCTTCGGGATGTCGGTGTTGAAGAAGCGGAACTTGATCCGCGTGTCGGAGGCGACCCGGTCGATGAACTCGTCGACCACCGCGGTGATCGCGGCCTTCTCTCCGAGGCGCATGTACAGCGAGGCATCGGCCTTCGCCGCGCGCATCGCCTTGCCGGCGGGCGCCTTCTCGGACGCTCCCCCGGTGTTCATCACCTCCACGGGCGCCTTCGATGACCTGGACGAGCCACCACACGCGATCAACAGACAAGCCACGGCTGCGAGCTTCTTCACGATGCCTCCCTGCCAGTACTACGTGTAAGGACGAAACTCGGATCGACCGACTCAGGGCGCGAAGCAGCGCGCTTCGACGCGCGCTCCCGCGGGTGCGGCACCCGGGCCACGGCGCACCGCGATCCCGAGGTTGTCGCCGCCGGGACACGCGGTCGCGTCGGCGTAGCTGTACCAGCACGGACCCGCCGCGCCGGCCGCGCACTCGGTCAGCTCGGTCTCGGTGTCACCGGTGATCTCGAGGACCGTGCAGCCCTCGCGCTCGGCCGCCATCAGGCTCGGCAAGCACGACCGCTGGCGGTTCACGATCGGCTGGGTGATCCGCTGGTACGCGGACTCCTGCGTGCACGCGTCGACGACCGCGCCGCCGAAATGGTCGACCAGCGCACCGAGGCGCACCGCCGGGACGGCCGGGCCGCCCGCGCCGGTGCAACTCGACTGGAGGACCGGCGAGCCGAGGTTGCGCACGGCGAACGAGTCGCGCGGTCCGGCGACCGCCGAGACCACGACGTCGCGCTTGTCGGGCTTCCTCGCCTCGAGGAACGCCTGGTACTCCGAGACATCCACCATCACCGCCGAGCCCTCGCGCGGGCGGCAGTTCGCGTGCGCGCCCTCGCGCCCCGGATCATCGGGGTCGCAGATCACGCCCTGCGAGGTGCAGCGAAAGTGCGTGGGCGCACCGAGCGTGGTGTTCGTGGGGTCCATCACCGCGGAGCGCTGCGCCGAGCAGTCGTCCTCGGTGGTGAGGAACACCACGGAGAGCATCGCGCCATCGCGCACGAAGCCCGGGTTGATCTCGGGATCGAGCGCCTTGCGCATCGCCTCGAGCGGTTGCTCGTACTCGCAGCCCGTCCCGAGGTTCGACGGGTTGGTCAGCCGATCGAGCTCGCTCGCGAGGTCACCCGAGACGAAGTTCCGCATCCGGCCACCGCCGGCATCGCGCAGATCCTCTAGGTAGCCGCCGCCGGGCTGGCCGTCGAACGTCTGCAGCAGGCCGGCCTTGCCGAAGCCCGCGCAGTTGCCCGTGGTCCACCCGGGCAGCGCGTCCTTGGTGCTGCTCGTGCCGAGGTCGGTGGTGACCACGCCGACGTGCAGGCTCGGAAGCTGGCCGTCGACGTCCGCGAGCCGCGCCTGCAGAACATCGAGCTGCGAGGCCATCTCGTCGTAGCTGCCGTGGTTCGGCGAGTCGTCGATGACGAACAGGATGTCGAGATCGCGGGCCGGCTTCACGTCGAGCGGCTGGTACGCGTCGATCTCCGGGGTGCAGGCGGCGAGAAGCACACACGCGAGGGCGATCTTCATTTCAGGCTCCATCCGAGAGACAGCGAGTTGGGTCCGACGCCGACCGTCATCTCCGACGACTCGCGGTGCGTCTTGCCGCGGCCGAGGATCCACATCGTCGCGCCCGTCGCGAGGAGCGCGCCGCCGCCGATCGCGGTGATCTGCGCGATCCGCGTGCGGTCGTGCGCCCGCTCGCCGCGATCCGCCGCCTGCCCCACCGGGCAATCGCCATCGGAGTTGCACCCGAGCTCCTCGGCGCGATCGAAGTCGCGGGTCGCGAGCAGCCCGAACGTACCCGCCACTCCGAGCGCGACCACGCCGCCGGCCGCGATCCCGAGGCCCGCGCGCGACATCGTTCGAGATCCCGAGGTCGTCGTGCGGGCCTCCATCGCGGGCCTGGTCGACACCACGGAGCGCACCGGCTCCTCGGCGATCGGCGCCGGCATCGGTTTCGGGGCGGGCGCGGGCGTGCGCTCGGGAGGTGGCGGCGTGCGATCGGCCCGCGCGAGCCGCTCGCCCGGGGCATCGATCGTCCTGGTCTGGCCCGGCGGGACCGAGATCGCGAGCGTCTCGCTGCTGCCATCGGTGCGGGTGAACGTCAGCTCGTCGGCGCCGGCGTTGACGAGCACCTCCTTCGAGACATCGAGCTCGACGCCCGCCGACGACACCGTGTACGTCTGCCCCAGCGCGATCCGCACGCGGACCTTCGCGGTGTTCGGCCACAGCTTCATGATCTCGGCGGCGGCCAGCTCGCTCGCTTCCTGCGCCTTCGCGGCGGCGGCCCGCGCGGCCTTGCGCTTCGACACCGAGGAGATCTGCATCGCCTCCTTCGCGGCCTCGATCTCGCTCTCGCGGAAGATGATGATCCGCTGCCATGTCTCGAGCGCTCGCGCGTACTGCTTGTCGCGCGAGAGCGCGGTCGCGTAGAGCGTGAGCGTCTCGGTGCGCTCGTCGAGCTTGTAGCTCGCCAGCAGCTCCGTCGCGGCGGCCCTGGGATCGCTGTCGAGCAGCTTCCGGCCATTCGCGAGATGACACTCGGGTGTCGGGGGAGCGCAGTCGCCGGCATATGCCTTCGAGTGCGCGAGCATGACCGCCAGGCCAAAGGCCACGTATGTCCTCACGCCACACATACGACCCAGGGGCGATTTCGGCTCACCTGTACGCGCAGCCGTGGAACTGCGCGAGACGGCGTACCGCTACGGCTTCGGTGCGAACAGCGTGTCGCGTGTCGGGCACGCGGTCACCTGTTCGGCCGCGACCAGCGCGTCGACCTGCACCTTCGCATCAGCGATGCCCGTCGTTCCGTCCTTCATGCCCATCACGATCTTCTTCATCTGCGTGTCGTTCAGCTTCGGCTCGAGATACGGCCCGAGGTCCGCCAGCCCACCGGCGGCGTGCTGCGCGGCCTCGGCGCTACAGAACGCCACGACATCGGCATGCTCGTCCGTGGTCGGGGAGACCGGTGCCGGTGTCGCCGGGGGCTTCGACCCACCGCACGCGGCGACGAGCCAGAGGGTGCAAAGAGCTCCGAGGTTGTGCATCGGCGAACGATACATCTCTGCCGGGACCTCCGGTCGGAGCCGCCACCTACCATCGGTGCTACACCCCAGGCGTGCGACGCCTCTGGCCGCGACTCCTGGTCGTCCTCACGGTCCTCGGCTCCGCACACCTCTATATCTGGACGCAGCTCGTTGCGCCGCTGCCATCCCCGTGGCGCGGGATGCTCACCGTCCTGCTCGTGGTGCTCGCTCCAAGCCTGCCGGCCGGGTCGTTGCTGTCGCGGCGGATGGCGCGCGAGGCGGCGCGGCCCTACCTGCTCGTCGCGTTCGGGTGGTTCGGCTTCGCGACGTATCTCCTGCTCGGCGCCGCGGTCAGCCAGGTCGCCGTCGCGTTCGGTGTGGATCCACTGCTCGCGGCCGCTTGCGGCGGCGGCGCGGCGCTCGCCACCGTGATCTACGGCTTCGCCCACGTCGCTCGCGGTCCGCGCGTGCGTCACGTCAAGGTTCCGCTCGCGAAGCTCCCGGTCGCCTCGTACACGATGGTGCAGCTCACCGACGTGCACATCGGTCCCTTGCTCGGCCGCGAGTTCGCCGAGACCGTGGTGCGCCAGGTCAACGCGCTCGAACCCGACCTGATCGTGATCACCGGTGACTTCGTCGACGGTCGGCTCTCGGAGCTGCGCCCGCACATCGAGCCGTTTCGCGGCCTGCGCGCCCGCGACGGCGTGTTCTCGGTCACGGGCAACCACGAGTACTACTGGGATCCCGAGCCCTGGCTCGATCACATTCGCTCGCTCGGCATCCGCGTGCTGCGCAACGAACACGTGACGATCGCCGATGCGTTCCAGCTCGCCGGCGTCGATGACTCGAGCGCCGCCGAGGATCTTCCCCGCGCGCTCGCCGGCCGGGATCCTTCGCTCCCGCTGGTGCTGCTCGCGCACCATCCGCGCACGATCGAGCGCGCCGCTCCGGCCGGCGTGGATCTCCAGCTCTCGGGCCACACGCACGGCGGCCAGCTGCTGCCGCTCGGCTGGCTCTCGCGGCTGTTCGATCCGCAGATCTCCGGACTCGCGCGGTTCGGCGCGACCTGGCTCTACGTGAGCGAGGGCACCGGCTACTGGGGCCCGCCGATGCGCGTGGGTACGACCCAGGAGATCACGGCGATCACCCTCGTGCGCGCCTAGGCGCCGAGGCCCGGCAGCGTCACCGAGAACGTCGCGCCCTGGTCGGGCACGCCGAGCGCGGACACCGCGCCGCCGTGCCGCTCGACGATGCGCCGGACCGTCGCGAGCCCGATGCCGGTGCCCGAGAACTCGGTCGCGTTCGTCAGCCGCTCGAACGGCGAGAACAGGTGGCCGTAGTTGGCCATGTCGAAGCCGATGCCGTTGTCCTCGATCGCGAGCGCGCCGTCGGCGACGTTGATATCGATCTTCGTCTCGGCACGGCGAGCCGTGTACTTCCAGGCGTTGCCGATGAGGTTCGCCAGCACCACGCGAAACAGCGCGCGATCCGCGATGCAGCGGAGCCCCGGTGCGATCGTGATCGTGGCCTTGCGCGGCAGCGATGCCGCCCGCAGCTCCGCGACGATCTCGGTGGCCATCGCGGAGACGTCGACGTCCTGCGGATGGATCGCGCCCTTCCCGACCTTCGCGAACGCGAGCAGGTCGTCCATCAGCGTGCTCATGTTGCCGATCGAGCGCTTGATCCGCTCGAGGTACTTCACGGCCTCGTCGCCACCGGGATGCATCATCATCATGTCGACGCACATCTGGATCACGGCGAGCGGGGCGCGCAGGTCGTGCGCCACCATCGAGTTGAAGGCCTCGAGATCGCGCGTGCGCTCGATCACCCGCTTCTCGAGCTCCGCATTCGCGCGATGGAGCGCCTCGTCGGCAAGCGCGCGGTCGGTAATATCCTGGCACACGCCGATCAGGTGCGTGAGCTTGCCGACATCGTCGAGCAGCGGGAACGCCCAGGTGTGCAGGTAGCGGATCGAGCCATCGGGCCGGAAGATCCGCTCGTCGTGCGAGTACGGCACGTGCTCGTGGAACACGCGATTCGTCGCGTCGATCACGCGCTGGCGATCGTCCTCGTGGACCATCGTCAGATATTGCTCGTAGCTCGGCTTGTAGGTCTCCGGCGTCAGCCCGTAGATCCGGTACAGCTCGGCCGACCACGTGGCGAGGGGTTGCGTGATCTCCCACTCCCACGTGCCGAGATGCGCGACGCCCTGCGTATCGACGAGCATCTGCTCGCTCCGGCGCAGTCGCTCCTCGGAGCGCTTGAGCGCGGTGATGTCCCGCGACACGCACAGCGTGCCCTCGCCGTGCGGCGTGACCTCGCCGCTGAACCACGACCGGCCGGCGGACCACTCGAAGCTCGGCTTCGCCCCGCGCATCGCGGCTTCGCACACCTCGCGATGCTCCGGCGACAACGCCTCCGCGGCAGCATTGCGATAGGTGACCTGACCGGTCGCATCCATCGCGATCACTACATCGCGGCTCCGGCCAAAGACGTCGTGCAAGCTCATATCCCGCCCCGGGTGGATCGAGCTTAGACGAATCCGCCGCGCGTTAGAAGCGGAGCGAGGATCGTCTCGAAGCCTCGAACGATGTGGGATTCGAGCTTCCTTTCGACCGCCTGCGCACGGCGTTCCAGCTCACCCACAGAGCAACGCACGCTGGAGATCCTGCTCGCGCTCGCGGTGTCCTCCGAGGTCCGCGAGCTCGCGAACAGCCCCCATGGAGGGAGCTCGCTCGAGCAGATCGACGAGCTCGTGTACGGGCACCCGAGCGTCCGCGATCGGTTCTCCGAGGACCTGGCACCGGACGGTGGGCTCCTCGGCTATCGGTCCAGTCCGTCGACACGACTCGTCGAGCAGTCGCTGATCCATGCGCAGGCCCACACGACTCGATGATGAAGGACACCCGGTCACAGACTGGATGCCCATAACCGAGTGCACCACTCGCCCTGCAAGCTCGTGCGGCCCGGCGCACCCTGTTGTCGGCTTGAAGTCGCTAGATCGCGTGTCGCAGCGCTCCTTGCCACGCTCGCGACCGCGGCGTCGGCGGGCATCGGGGGCACGAGGGGGGCGACGGCGTGGACGACGAGCTGCAGTGAATCAACAGACCTGCCATCACCGCGAAGAGCACCCTCACCCGCCGATGCTACGGGAACCGTTCGCGTCGTGACAGGTGATATCCTGGCGCATGCGCTGGGTTCCCGCGGTGATCGCGCTCGCGGCCTGCGGCGGTTCGGATTCGCCGACCTACGACGGCCCGACCTCCGCGTTCTGCATGGCCGCGCGCCCGCAGGCCGCAGGCGAAGGCACGTACTACGACGCCGACGGCACCGGGAACTGCAGCTTCCCCGCGGACCCGACGCGCATGGTCGCCGCGATGAACGCCGCCGACTACGGCACCGCGGCGTGGTGCGGCGCATGCCTTGACGTAACGGGACCGACCGGCAACGTCACCGTGCGCGTCACCGACCAGTGTCCGGGCTGCAAGAAGGGCGACCTCGATCTCAGCAAGGAAGCGTTCGCGAAGATCGCCGCGCTGTCCGCGGGCCGCGTTCCGATCACCTGGCGCGAGGTCGCGTGCGATGTCACCGGCCCACTCGCGTACGAGTTCAAGAGCGGCTCGTCGCAGTACTACGCCGCGATCCAGGTGCGGAACCATCGCTATCCGATCGCAAAGCTCGAGGCGATGACGCCGAGCGCGGCGTACAAGCCAGTCGCGCGCGTCGACTACAACTACTTCGTCGCGCAGAGCGGCCTCGGGCCGGGGCCGTACTCGCTGCGGATCACCGACACGCGCGGCAACGTCGTCGAGGACCCGAACATCGCGGTCGGCGATGCGGTCGTGCGACAGGGCGCGACCCAGCTCCCGACCTGCCCCTGATCGTCGGCCCGTGATACTCCGCAGGCATGCGGAACCTTGTCGTGGTTGCGATGGTGATGGCGATGGTGGTGCCCGCGAGCGCCGAGACGCTCGATCAAGTCCTGGCCAAGAACGCCGCGGCACGCGGTGGCGAGGCCAAGCTCCGGGAGATGAAGACCCTGCGGATGACGGGTCGCGTGGTGTTCGGCGGCGGCGAGTACACGACCGACGCCGAGTGGGCGATGGTGCTGAAGCGCCCCGGCAGCATGCGCAACGAGGTCACGCTGCAGGGCCTGACCGCGGTCTCCGCGTACGATGGCAAGGACGGCTGGAGCATGTCGCCGTTCGGCGGTCGCCGAGAGGCGGAGAAGCAATCCGAGGACGACGCGCGTTCGCTGGCGCAGTCGGCGGAGCTCGACGGGCCGCTGATCGAGTGGCGCGGCAAGGGCCACAGGGTCGAGTACCTCGGGATCGAGGATGTCGACGGCACGCCCGCGCACAAGCTCCGCGTCACGCGGAAGGACAAGGACGTCCAGTACGTCTACCTCGATCCGGACTCGTGGCTCGAGATCCGGATCACCACGGTGCGCAAGGTGCGCGGCGCCGAGGACATCAGCGAGACCGATCTCGGCGCCTATCAGCAAGTGAACGGCGTGTGGCTCCCGTTTTCTATGGAGACCGGCGGCCAGGGAGGTCCGCGCAACATGCGGATCACCGTGACGCGCGCGGAGGTCAACGTCCCGCTCGACGACGCGCAGTTCAAGGTGCCCGCGCCGAAGGTCGCGATCACACGCGTGATCGTCGCCGGCCCGCCCGACACGGCGGTGGCGGCCACCGCACCGCCCGCACCGCAGGGAACCGCCGTGGTCGACGCGGGTACCATCTCCGGCGTCGGAGCGCGAAACATCGGATCGGCGGCGATGAGCGGCCGGATCGCGGCCGTCGCGGCGACGCACCAGGATGGCAAGACCGTCGTCTACGTGGGCGCAGCCTCGGGTGGTGTGTGGAAGTCCGCCGACGGCGGCACCACGTTCAAGCCGGTGTTCGACAAGATGCCGGTGCAGTCGATCGGCGCGATCGCGATCGACCCCACGAATCCGAAGACGCTGTGGGTCGGAACCGGCGAGTCGTGGACGCGCAACTCCACGTCGGTCGGCGACGGCATCTACAAGTCCACCGACGAGGGTGAGACGTGGACGAACGTCGGCCTGCCGAGCTCCGAGCGCATCACGCGGATCGTCGTGCACCCGAAGAACGGTGCGATCGTGTACGCGTGCGTGCCCGGCAAGCTGTGGAGTGACTCCACGGATCGCGGCCTGTACCGCACCGCCGATGGCGGCAAGACCTGGGCGCTCGTGCTGAAGGGCGGCAACCCGTCGACCGGATGCTCGAGCGTGTCGATGGATCCGAGGAACCCCGACGTGCTGCTCGCGGGCCTGTGGGACTTCCGTCGCAAGGGCTGGACGTTCCGCTCGGGCGGCGATGGGCCCGATGCACCGAGCGGCAGCGGCATGTACCGCTCCGTCGACGGCGGCAAGACGTGGAGTGCGATCACCGCCATCAAAGGGCTGCCCGCGACTCCGTGGGGCCGCGTCGAGGTCGTACACGCGCCCTCGGATGGCCGCGTGGTCTACGCCCTCGTCGAATCGAGGGCCTCGGCCCTGTACCGCTCCGATGACGGTGGCGTGACCTGGCAGGAGCGCGACAAGAGCCAGCTCATGGTGTGGCGGCCGTTCTACTTCGCGCGGCTCGTCGTCGATCCGACGAACCCGAACCGCGTGTTCAAGGTCGATCTCAGACTGATCGTCAGCGAGGACGGTGGGCGGACCTTCTCCGGCGCCGGCGGCGGGTCGCACGGCGACTGGCACGACCTCTGGATCGATCCCGCGAATCCGAAGCACGCGATCGGCGGCGACGATGGCGGCCTGTGGCTCACCTACGACGGCGCCACGCGCTGGCAGAAGTACAACAACCTGCCGGTCTCGCAGTTCTATCACGTGAGCGTCGATAACCAGGATCCGTACCAGGTCTACGGCGGCCTGCAGGACAACAGCAACTGGGTCGGCGACTCGTCGTATCCCGGCGGCATCACGAATCAGCGCTGGGAGAACCTCGGTGGCGGTGACGGGTTCTGGGCGATCGTCGATCCCACCGATCCGCAATCGGTCTACTGCGAGTCGCAGGGCGGATACGTGCAGCGCATCGACCGCCGCACGCACGCGTCGCGCGATATCCAGCCGAAGGCCGGCTACAAGGAGAAGCTGCGGTTCAACTGGAACTCGCCGATCCACGCGAGCCCGACGCAGAGGGGCACGATCTACATCGGAGCGCAGTTCCTGTTCCGATCCCGCGATCGCGGCGAGAGCTGGCAACGCATCTCCCCCGATCTGACGACGAACGATCCGGAGAAGCAGAAGCAGGAGCAGTCCGGCGGCGTCACGATCGACAACTCATCGGCGGAGATGCACACCACGATCTATTCCATCAACGAGTCACCGAAGAGTGCGAGCGTGATCTGGGTCGGGACCGATGATGGCAATGTCCAGGTCACCCGAAACGCGGGCGGCACGTGGACCAACGTGGTCAAGAACATCACCGGTCTGCCGCCCAGCTCGTGGGTGAGCTGGGTGCAGGCGAGCCGGTACGACGCCGCGACCGCGTACGCGGCGTTCGATCGGCACACGTTCGGCGATCTCTCGCCGTGGGTCTACAAGACCACGGACTACGGGGCGACGTGGAAGCGCATCGCGTCGCCCGATCAGGGCGTGCGCGGCTACGCGCATACGATCGTCGAGGACACCGTGGAGAAGCAGCTGCTGTTCCTCGGCACCGAGCTCGGTCTCTGGATCTCCGTGAACGGCGGCACGACGTGGGCCGAGTTCAAGGGCGGCGACTTTCCCGCGGTCGCCGTACGCGAGGTCGCCGTGCAGCCGCGCGACAACGATCTCGTGATCGCGACGCACGGCCGTGGCATCTGGATCATCGACGACCTGTCGCCGCTACGCGCGCTCACGGCGCAGACCCTGGCGAAGCCCACGGCGTTCCTCCCCCAGCGCCCGATCCAGCAGCGGATGAGCGGCACCGGCGGCTGGGTCGACGGCGATGCGGTGTTCGTCGGGCAGAACCCGCCCTCGGGCGCGACGATCACGTACTACCTGCGATCGCGGCACATCTACGGACAGATCAAGCTCGAGATTCTCGATCCGAAGGGCAAGGTCATCGACACCATCTCGCCGACGAAGCGCCGCGGGATCAATCGGGTCACGTGGGGCATGCGCCTGAAGCCGCCCCGCGTCCCGCGCGCCGCTCAGCTCGCGGGGAACTCCACGCAGGGCCCGCGCGTGGTGCCCGGCGCGTACACCGTGCGACTCACGCGCGGCACCGAGGTCACGGAGACCAAGCTCGCGATCGGCCTCGATCGCCGGGCGACGTACTCCGTCGCGGATCGCCGGTCACAGTTCGACGCGATGATGCGCGCCCACACGCTGTTCGAGGACATGAGCAAGGTCACGGACCAGATCGACGCCACGCGCGCCGCAATCGCCGATCGGATCCAGGCGCTCGGCAGCGATCCGCTCGCCGCGCAGCTGCGTGCGATCGACGGCAAGCTCGAGGCCGCGAAGAAGCTCGTCGTGGCGACCACCGAGGGCGGCGCGGTCACGGGTGAGGAGCGCATCCGCGAGCAGCTCGACTCCGTCTACGGCGCGCTCGGCAGCTACGAGGGCAAGCCGGCGAAGTACCAGGTCCAGCGGGTGGAGACCCTTCGCCGCGAGCTCGCCGACGTCACGAAGACGCTCGCCGAGATCGTGGTCAAGGACGTGCGGCCACTCGACAAGGCGCTCGAGGCCAAGAAGCTGAAGCCGATCGCGGAGGTTGCCTCGCGCCCGTCGGTCGAGCGGCTCGCGATCGAGTGCGTGGAGTCGCGCGGCGAGGATTGCGGCGGCAACGGCGAGCGCGCGGCGAACGAGCGCGACTAGGTCATGCCATCGCGCACGAGACGGTGATCGAGTGCGTGTGGCCGGTCGCACTCGAGACGGTCGAGACGCTCGTGTTCGCCGCGAGCATGGCGAACTGCGCGGCGGTCACCGTGACGGTGTGATCGTGCTGCGATCCGCCCTGGATGCTGTACATCTTCTGCGTCCCTGCAGCGACGTCCGCCTTCGAGACCACGAGCACATGACCGTGGTTCGCCGCGATCGCGACGACCGTGCCGTTGGCCGAGCAACTGGCGGTGCTCGTGGGAGGCGCATCGACGCTCGCATCGGTCCCGGCAACGCTCGCATCGGGGCTGCCGGTCGCTGGTGCATCGGGCGGGCTCGGAACGCCATCGTCTTTAACCGCGCTGACACGAGGCGATGCGCGCGCGACTCGCCTCATGAAGCCGCGTCGCGGCTCAGGAGCGTCCCGAGGCGGCGGTGACCGCGAGTGCGATCGCGCATCCCGCCACGCAACCGGCGGCGTTGTGCCAGACGTCGAGGAACGACGTGTAGCGATCGCGCGTGAGGAGCTGCGCGAGCTCGAGCACCACGCTGGTCAGCGTCCCGAGCGCGAGGCTCTCGAACACGACGCGCGCCCTGCCCGCCCGTCGCCACAGCGCGAAGCCAACGCCGAGCGGCACGAGCATGAGCACGTTGAGTACGAGGTCGCGGTCGAACGCGTAGAACCACTCCCAGTCGATCCGCGCCCAGCGACGGCGAATCGCGTAGCGCGAGAATCCGTAGTCGAACGGAAATTGCGTGGCGACGATCGCGATCAGAATCGTCCCGAGCGCGAGGGCTTTACCGACCGTGCGGAGCTCGCGTGACGCCATGGCCGGAGGGCATCCTAGCGCGTGCCAACCTGACATTCCGGTCGCGCGTACCAGCGGCAACCACTGCACATCGCGAGGCCCGGCAAGGCACGCGCGGTGCATTAGCCGTAGGGTCATGCGGTCGCACATCATCGTGATCGCCGTCGCATCGTTCGCGGTCACGGGTGGCGCCTCCCACGTCACCCCACCTCCGCGTGTCCCGGTCGCCGCTCCGGCGCGTATCACGGCCCCGCGCGTCGGTGTCCCGGTGGCGCAGATCGTGGTGCCGGTCGCTTCGGCGATCGAGATCCGCGTCCTTGCCGGCGGTCGTCCCGCGGCGGGTGCCGAGGTCCGGATCGCAGATGGGAGCGAGCAGCCGGCGCAGATCGTGAAGACCGATCGCGAGGGACTCGCGCGCCTCGACGATGTCGGGCCGGGCCCGTTCGAGGTGTGGGCCGTGAGCACGAAGCTCGCCTCGCCGCTCGCGCGCATCTCCGAGCCCACCCGCGCGCCGCTCGAGCTCACGCTCGAGCCCGCCAGCACCGTCACTGGTGAGCTGATCGCGGAGGGTGCTGTCCCCGCAACGGGAACCGTGCAGCTCGTACCGCTCGATGTGGATCACGCGATCCGCACCGCGGCCCTCGATGCGCGCGGTCACTTCGCACTCGATGGCATTCCCTCGGGCCGCTGGCGCATCGAGGCGACCAGCCCGGGGTTCCTCCAGACCACGCCGCAGGAGCTTCGCGTCACGGAGCCCGACGAAGCGGCCGTGGTGCATCTCGAGCGCTCGGCCACGATGGCCGGCACCGTGGTCGATCAGCGTGGCGAGCCCGTTGCGAACGCCACGCTCGTCGTGCGCCGCCAGGGCGCGCACGGTGCGCGTCCCCCTGCGCCGGCGTTCGGCTCGATGCGCTGGGTCTATCCGTTCGCGACGCATCGCCAGGTCCCCACGAACGATGGTGCGCGGTTCGGCGCGGTGCGGCCCGGCACCCGCCCCGCGGAGTGCGGTGAGGGGCACTGCGGCATCGATCTCGTCATGCCGCGTGGCACCACCGTCCACGCGACCGGCGACGGCGAGGTCATCGTCGCGACCACGGCGCTCGGCAGCGAGGCCGGCCGGTTCGTCGCCATCGATCACGGCGACGGTCTCGTCACGATGTACATGCACCTCGACCAGGTACGCGACGGCCTCGAGGTCGGGCAGAAGATCCGCGCCGGCACGGCGGTCGGCACGGTGGGCACGAGCGGCTTCGATCCGACCAGGTCGGTGCCGCATCTCCACTTCGCGATCACGCAGCACCTCGCGGGCCGCACCTACTACCTCGATCCCGAGGCGATGCTGCGGCACGCGGTCGTTCTCGCTGCGCCACGCGCACTCGATCGCGTGGACGAGGTCGTCACCCTCGCACCGCGCGATCCCGTGACCGCCCCGTCGACCGAGGCGATCACCACCGACGCGCGCGGTCGGTTTCAGGTCGCCGACCTGGCGCCGGGCTCCTACGTGGCGGTTGCGTTCTCCCCCGATCTCGCACCCGGCGCGAGCGATCCGATCACGCTGACGAGCGGCGATTCCCCGGATGGGGTGATGGTCACGCTCCAGCCGGGCACCATCGTGCGCGGCCGGATCTCCACCCGCAATGGACCGGTCAGCGGCGCCGCGATCATCGCGAGCACCGGCCTCGGCGAGACGTCGAGCAAGGTCGCGACCACGTCCTCGAACGCCCAGGGCGAGTTCGTGTTGCGTGCGCTCGCAGGCACGATCACCCTCTGGGTCTCCGCGCCGAAGTACGGCGAGGCCACCCGCACGATCGATCTCGCGGGCCACGACGCGAGCCGCGCCGACTTCACGCTCGTCGTCGAGGACGCGCAGCTCCGCGGCCTCGTGCGCTCGCCGTTCGGCAGCGTGGCCGGCGCGACGGTGCGGATCGTCGAAGGACCCACCCGTCGCTCGGCGACCACCGACGCAGCGGGTCAGTTCACGATCCAGCCGGTCGCCACCGGCCGCTACGTGCTCGAGATCTCGTCCCCGGAGTACCCGAGCCGCCGCGTGACCATCGAGAGCGATCGGTTCGGTGAGGTGCGCCTCGATCAGGGCGGCGGCGCGCGGGTCCGCGTCGGCGATGCGCGTGCCGGCGATGCCCTCGCCGGCATTCGCGTCGATGCCCGCGGCCCCGAGGGCGCCACCGTCACGCGCACCACCGATGCCCGTGGCCTCGTGGATCTCGTGGGCCTCGCCGCGGGAAGCTGGACGCTCACGATTCGCGCGAAGAGCTACGCGACGATCACGCGTGACATCGCGGTCCGCGCGAGCCGCGTCCCCGAGGACCTGCGGATCGATCTCGTCAAGGCGGCGACCCTCGCCGGCGTGGTGCGAGACCGCCGCGGTGCGCGCGTCGCCGGTGCTCGCGTGTGGTCCGGCGCGGCGCAGACCCACACTGACGCCGACGGGAACTTCCGCCTCACCGGCGTGGCGACCGGCGCGGTCGAGCTCGACGCGGCGAGCGATGATCGCTCCGGCCGGATCCCGCTCCAGCTCGCGGCCGGCGACGAGCGAGTCACGCTGACCGTCGAGATCTCGGAGTAGCTGGCCGCATCCTAGGGTTCAGAGGCCAGGCGAAGCGCGAACACTCCGACATCCCGCGGCGGTGGCGCGACGCCCACGCTCCACTTGTCCATCACGACGCTCCAGCCCGCCGTCTCCATCGCCTGCAGGACGGTGATGCTCGCCTCGCGAAACGGATCGGAGACCAGGACCGTGCCGCCGGGCGCGAGGTTGACCTCGAAGATGTGCCGCAGCCGGGCGTGCAGCGCCGGCGCGTACAGGATATCGGATCCGAGAATGAGGTCGTAGCGCTCCGTATCGGTCCATTCGGTCCAGTCCGCGACCCGGTGCTCGATCGTGGCGATCCGGTTGCGCGCCGCGTTCTCCTTGCAGAGGTGCAGCGCGAGCTTCTGGCGATCCGTCTGCACCACCCGCGCGCCGAGCCCCGCGGCGACGATGCCGGGTAGCCCGGTCCCCGCGCCGAGCTCGAGCACGCGCATCCCGGCAACCGGGCGCGACGCCACCTCGTGCGCGAGCGCGATCGCCGCGGGCCACAACATCGCGCCGTACGGGCGCGGGGTGGCCTCCTTGCCGAGAAGAAACGCGACCTCCTCGTCGCGGCTGATCACCGCGCCGGTGTGAAGGATCGAATAGGTGCGCTCACCCACCGCCAGCTCGACCGCCTCGAGCGCCATGTCGCCGGCCGTGGTCTCCAGGATCTGGCTCATCTATCGCTTGCCGACCGCGACGCCGGCCGGTCGCAGCGTCTCGTCGCCGATCCGGTAGCCCTCGCGCATCACGTCGATCACGCGGCCGTCCTGCGCTGGGTCCGTCACCGGTACGAGCGCGATCGCCTCGTGCCGATGCGGATCGAACGCCTCGCCGAGCGCGGGTGCGTGGGTGACACCGAACTGGCCGAGCCGCGCGAGCATGCTCCGCCGCACCAGCTCGAGGCCCTCGACCACGTCCGCCGATGACACGTGGACCTTCGCCGCCGCGATGCCGCGATCGAGATCATCGACCACCGGAAGAAACGTTTCGAGCACCTTCCGCGAGCGCTGCTCGAGCTCCTTCGTCGACGCGAGTGCGAGTCGTTTTCCGACCGCCTCGATCTCGGCGTGCGCCTGGTCCGCGCGAACGTTCGCGTGCTGAAGCAGCGCATCCTTCTGCGCGGCCGCTGCCTTCAATTCGCGGATCTCGTCCTCGAGATTGCCGATGTACTCCTCCGTCTCGTCACTCGATGCGACCGTGCCGGGCTCGCCGAGCAGGTCGTCGAGCTCCTTCGCCGCGGCGACCGCATCGAACTCCGGTTCCGGATCAACTTCCTGGCCCATGGGCCGAAGCGTAGCCGCGGATTCGCGCCGCGACTACGGATCGATCCCGAACAGGCGTCGATATCGCTCCACATGTTTCGTCACGCAGAACGGATCCTCCTCGGACCACTCGCCGGGGGACGCTAGCACTAGTGAAGCGGCTGCGTGATCTGGATCAGGTTGCCGCAGGTATCCTTGAGCGTCGCGATGATCGAGACGCCCATGATCGCGGTCGGCGGCATCGTGAACTCGACGCCCTTCGCCTTGATGCGCTCGTATTCGCGCTTCACGTCAGCGGTGAACAGCATGGTCGCGGGCTGGCCCTGCTGGAAGGTTGCCTCCTGGAACGCCTTGGCCGCCGGGTTGTCGTTTTTGGCGAGCTGGAGCTGCGAGCCCTCCGGGTCTTCGGGAGCGGTGACGGTGAGCCAGCGATAGCCGCTGTTGCTGACATCATCCTTCTTCACGAAGCCGAGGACGTCCGTATAGAAGTGGAGCGCCTTCTGCTGGTCGTCCACGAACACGGTGGTCAGCTTGATCGAGAGCGCCCTGGCAGCGGCGGGCTTCGGGGCGGTCGAGGTCTGGGTCTTGCCGCCACACGCCGTCAGGGCGGCAACCAGTGTGATCGCAACGAGGGTCGTCATCTGCATCTCCTTCAAGCGTTTCTTGTTGGACTCGGTCACATCGGCCGATCGCGGCCCGTCATAGAACTGAAGACCGAGAGACGAACCAGACCCTCTCGATGTGACAAGGAGCCACCGTGATCCAGTCGATTCCCCTGACCGTCTATCCCGTCGATGACCTCGCCCGCGCCAAGGCCCTCTACCGCACGATGCTCGGCATCGCACCGTACGCGGACTCGCCCTACTACGTCGGGTTCAAGGTCGGCGATCACGAGGTCGGCCTCGCGCCGCGCCGTGGCCTCGCGAACCCGCTCGCGTACTGGCAGGTCGCCGACATCAAGGCCGCGGTCTCGGCGTTCGTCGCCGCCGGCGCGACCCTCCAGGACGAGCCCAAGGACGTGGGCGGCGGCATGCTGATCGCCACGGTCAAAGACGCCGAGGGTAATTTGATCGGTCTGCGGCAGGCGTAGGCTGCCCGCCATGGATGCCTCGAAGCACATCGACCAGAAGATCGATTCGCTGCACGACTGGCGCGGCGAGCTCATGCGGTCCCTGCGCGCACTCGTCCTCGGCGTCGACTCGGCGATCGTCGAGGAGTGGAAGTGGATGGGCACGCCGGTGTGGAACAAGGACGGCATCATCTGCCTCGCGAACGCGCACAAGTCGGTGGTCAAGATGACGTTCCCGAACGGCGCGAAGCTGCCCGACCCGAAGCGCGTGTTCAATGCGTCGCTCACCGGCGGCACCTGGCGGGCCATCGACTGGTCCGAGGGCGACAAGATCAACGTCGAGGGCCTGAAGGGCCTCGTGCGTGCGGCGATCGCGTTCAACGGAGCGAAGCCCGCAAAGCGGAAGCCCGATGCCGCCACCAGCGTCAGCGCGCAGACGCGCGGTGCGAAGAAGCCCGCCGCGAAGAAGCGGTAGTCAATCGAACGGAACGATCTCGAGCGCGTCGAGCTTCTCGCGATCCATGATCACCTCTGCGGTCGCGATCTTGTCGCCGGCGTACGTGAACCGCAGCGCGCGGAACAGCCGCCCCTTCGGCGCCATCACGAGCCCCACGGCGCCGTCGATGAGAGCCGCGCGCGCGTGCTTCATCGCCGCCGCGAACGCCACCGCACCCTTGGCCCACGTGCGAGCACCCGGCATGTTCGGATCGAGCACGGCGACCATCGCCTCCACGTCGCCCGCGCGGATCGCGGCGATGAACGCCTCGACGATCTTCCGGTGACCGGCGAGGTCGGTGGTCTCGGGCGGCGGCGCCCCCTGCACCCGCCGGCGCGCGCGGCTGGCGAGCTGGCGCGTCGCATCCAGCGAGCGACCGAGGATCGCCGCGATCTGATCGAACGGCACCGCGAACGTATCGTGCAACACGAACGCGATCCGCTCGGCGGGATCGAGCCGGTCGAGCACCACGAGCAGGGCGAGCCCGACCGAGTCGGCCATCACGAGCTCGTGCTCCGCATCCGGGGTCTGTGCCGCACCGACCGTGCGCGGATCGAGCTCGTCCTCGCGGCGCGCCGTGCGCGACCGCAACATGTCGAGGCACAGGCGCGACACCACGGTCGTCAGCCAGCCGCGCATGTTCATGATGTCGCCGGTCTCGGCGCGCTGGAGGCGCAACCACGCTTCCTGCACCGCGTCCTCGGCCTCGGTGGTCGACCCGAGCAGTCGGAACGCGACCCCGCGCAGGTGATCTCGATGCTGTTCGAATCCTTCTTCGCTCACGGTGCCCATCACGATGACGGACGAGCCTGCCTCGATGTGACGGGACTGCTGAAAAACCACGCCGCCTCGGCGGATCTCCAACGATTCCCGACCGCTACCTCACTGGCCGGTCCACGAGAACTGGAACTTCGTCAGGCCGATCGCCTTGGCCCGGTCGATCAGGTCGCCCACCACGCCGGTCGGAACGTTGCGGTCCTCGCTGATCACGATCGGGGTCAGCGGATCCTCCCCGAACGCCGTCGTCAGCAGCGCATCGAGCGCCGCGGCGTCGATCTTCTTTCCGTCGACCATGGTGATCGCCTTCTTCGTGACGCGGATGATGATCGGCGCGTGCCGGATCGCGGGCGTGCGCGGCGTCTGATCGACGGGTTTGGTCTCGGCGACCGGCGGCATGCCCGCGGGATCCGGCGTGCGGTGCAGCCGCTGATCGATCGATCGCAGCATGAGCGCGCGGGCGTTCGCGCTGAACGACGTGGCGTGGTTCGAGTACGCCGCGTTCATGATCGTGGTGCTCTCGACCTCGTGCTCCACCCCGAGCACGTGCCCGAGCTCGTGAAGCAGCACGACGGCGCTCTTGTGATGCCTGAGCTGCACGAGCGCCAGCTCGCGCTCCTCGGCGCGCAGATCCGGAAACGCATTCGCGTACATCTTCCGCTCCTCGAGATCCGCGTAGCCGCGCAGCGCGATGTGCCGCCCGCCGAGGTTCGCCACACCAAGCTCCTCGAACGTCGCGGACACCAGCGGCAGAGATGACGTCAGCCCGACCACCGCGAACACGTCATCGCCCGGATCGCGCTCCTGGAGCGCCGTCAGATCATCCGAGAGCCGCGCGCCAGGCACGTTGCGCTCCCACACCATGTACTCGGCTACGAGGCGCAGGCCGAACAGCGGCGTGATGACCAGGTTTGCGAGCTCGAGCGGCTCGTCGAACGACTTCTGCCACTGCCGGTTCTGCGTGCGGTACGGGTCGTCGGCCCACACGCGGATCTTGCGCGTGGTGACCTCCCCCTTCCACGTCTCTCCCGTGACGAGGCGCGCCGGGCCGAGCTCGGCCATCGTGTCGTGCTGCGCCTCCTTCGCGGACTTTCCGCCGCCGAACTTCATCACCGGCGAGATGCAGCCCACGAGCACCAGACACCCCACCACGGCACGCAACATCGAGCCGAGTACATCACATCTGCCCGTCGTCCGGACGTCGACTCGCGAGGCGCGCGACGCGGGAACAACCACCGCCGGCACGCCGGTCAGTCAGGTTCTACCTCGGCCCCCGTGGACCGCTCCACGAAGAACCGAGCGCCTTCGTGGCGGCGCTCCCAGTCCGCGCGGGATCCGTAGAACATGTGGTTCTTGATCCCGACGCCGAGTGGCTCGTCGAGCGTTCCGGCCGTGACGTAGATGTTGACCTCGTCCTCCTCGGCCGGCAGCGGCGTGCCGCAGGTCTTGCAGCGCGTGATCGTGTACGTCGGCCGCAGCGCGTAGGTGACACGGTGGTCCTCGCCGCTGAGCCACCGGAAGCGCGCGCGTGGAACGATCAGGATCGTGTTGCCCATCGCTCCGCTCGTCTTGCGGCAGTTCGAGCAGTGACACATCCAGACCCCGTCGAAGTCGCCCTCGATCTCGTACCTGAGTGCACCGCAGAGGCAGCTTCCCGTCCTGCTCATGACCGCGAGCGTACACGCGCTGCAACCTCGAAGGCGCAACCCAGCACGAGCACACCCGGTCCCCGGCCACGCGGTTCTCGTGACTTGGCGCGGCACGCGATCTGCTTCATGCCGGCCCATGCAACTTCGTGGAATCTTGCTCGTGGGCGCGTGCGCGCTCGCGGGTTGCACTGAATCGCAATCGGACCTCGCGTGGGTCACGCCGCTCGAGATCGGCGACGTACCGATCGGTGATCCGATCGAGCTCGCCGTCGCCACGCAGGACGACGCGGTCGCGACCGTTCGGTTCGAGCTCGATGGCAGCGAGCTCGCGGTCTGCGATCCCGCGCAGCCCGACGAGGACTGCAAGCTCGACGACGTATGGCGCTGGACGACGGTGTTCGCGGAGACCGGCACGCACGAGGTCGTCGCGATCTCGCTCGCGTCCGATGGCACCGAGCTCGGCCGCGTGGCGCAGGAGCTTCGCGTCGTGACGTCGCTCGTCGATGGCGACATCCGTGCCGAGCTCGACGACGCGATTCCCGAGATCGACGAACTGCCGGTGACGCAGATCGACGCGGCGGGCCGTGGCCTGCTCGATCCGGATCGCGCGCTCCACAGCATCTTCGGCGGCATCTCCTGGCGTGTGGTGAACCAGCGCGTGCGGCTCTCGGGCGGCAGTGCGCCGGCCTACGCCGCCTCGAGCGTGCGCACGTGCATGACCCGCTACGGCGCCTCGATCCGCCACTGGGCAGACCACTATCAGGTCTCGCGCGCCTCGGTCGCAGCGACTGCGCTCACCGAATCGAGCTGCACCAATCCGGCGGGCTCGTCGGACGGGCTGTCATCGGGACCGATGCAGGTGACGGGCTCGACGTGCGCCGCACTGATGGGCCTGTCCCGCACGACGTGCCGCGTGCGGATGCATTCCAGCCCCGACTTCTCGTTCCAGGTCGGCGCCAAGTACATGGGCTCGAGCTACCAGCGCAGCCAGCATCACCGCGATCCGCCGAAGATCGCGGCGGCATACAACGCGGGCTCGCTGCGCAAGACGAGCTCGAACCACTGGCACATGGTGTCGATGGGAAATCACATCGATCGCTTCGTGCGCTGGTACAACGCGTACCGCACCTGGGAAGCGCAGTGATCTAGGGCGTGTCGTGGGTCGCCCGCAGCTGGATCGAGCTCCACGAGCGGATCCGCCGGGCGAATCCGCCCCTGTGCGAACCGCCCACGAGTGATCGCGGCTACGAGCAACATGGAGGCCGATCGCAGCGGGCCTGAAGTTGCATGCGGTCGGGCGCATGAAGAAGCTCATGATTTCGACGCTCTCGGTCGCGGCGATGCTCGTTGCCGGTTGTGGCAAGAAGCCAGCGCCGAAGTCGGTCACCACGACGAACACGCAGACCACCACGCAGGATGATACCGGCGAGTCGTCGAAGACGGACTCGAAGGTGAAGACGACCGAAATGCCCGACGGCTCGAAGTCCGTCGAGACCACGCAGAAGACGAACACGAATGTGCCCCCCGGCACACCGAGCAAGTAGGCCAGAGCTGGCACGCACTCGTGCACCTCGCTGAGGGCAAAGCCGATTGCGCAAAAACTGCGCGCAGTGGAAACTTGGCGGCTTGCATCGGCTCGACATCCTCTTCGTGGAACGGGATCCGCATGTTCGCGCACTCGGGACCCAGTTCCTCTCCGACGCCGGGCACCGTGTCGAGGTGGCGCTCGATGGGCTGGAGGCACTCGAGAAGATCCGCGCCCGAAAGCCGGACCTCGTGGTCTGCGAGATCCTGGTCCCGAAGCTGGATGGACTCGCGCTGTGCCGACAGCTCAAGGCGAGTCCCGACACTCGAGAGGTCATGGTGCTCATCCTCTCCATCCTCGCCGCGGGCGCACGTGCGAACGAGGCCGGAGCCGACGGGTTCCTCCTGAAGCCACTTGCCCAGCACCGCTTGATCGCCATGGTGCAAGAGCTCGTCGAGAAACGATCGCCCCTCCCCCGTTCACACGCTCAGGAGCGATCATGATCACCAGGGACACACGTCAGATCGACGCAGCCCAGCTCCCTCGGGTATCCAGCGGGAACGACCAGCTGGACGCGATCCTGTGCGGCGGCTTTCCGGCGAACTCGATCAACATCATCATGGGCGAGCCCGGTAGCGGAAAGACGATTCTCGCCGAGCGGCTGATCTTCGCGAACGCAACGCTGAAAGACGACCCGCGGCCGATCGTGTACCTCACGACGCTGTCGGAGCCGCTCGAGAAGGTCGTCCGCTATCTCCAGAAGTTCAGCTTCTACGACGAAGAGCAGCTGATGACCGGAGCCATCCGGTATGACTCGATCGCGTCAGAGCTCGAGCAAGGCGGCGTCACCGCGCTGGTTCCCAAGCTCAAGGCCATCATCACCGAGTACTCGCCCAAGATCATCGTGATCGACTCGTTCAAGGCCGTTCACGACCTCAGCACCTCGATGCCCGAGATGCGGCGAGTCCTCTACGAAGTGTCGGGCCTGCTCAGCGCATTCGACACGACGGCGTTCTTCCTCGGCGAGTACAGCGAGGAGCAGATTCCCTCGTTCCCGGAGTTCGCGGTGGCCGACGGCATGGTCGAGCTCGCGCGCAAGAAGCACGGCACCCGAGACGAGCGATACCTGCGGGTCCTCAAGCTGCGGGGCAGCAACTACCAGGAAGGCCTGCACGCGTTCAGGATCACGAGCGATGGCCTCGACGTGTTCCCTCGCCTGACGAGCCCGAACACGCCGATGTCGTACACGGAGAACAACGAGCGCCTGTCCACCGGCGTTCCGGTCCTCGACAAGCTGCTCGACGGAGGTGTGTGGGCCGGGGGCGCGACGCTGCTCGAGGGCCCGACCGGCGCCGGCAAGACGACCCTGGCGCTCCAGTTCGTCCTCGACGGGGTGAAGCGCGGAGAGCCGGGCCTCTACGTGAACTTCCAGGAGAACCCGACCCAGCTCGCGCGCAGCGTACTCGGCCTCGGCATTGACCTCAGTCAGGCCCAGCAACAAGGCCTCCACTTCCTCTACGCATCGCCGGTGGAGCTCCAGATCGACAGCATCCTGGTCGAGCTGTTCCGGACGATCCAGGAGAAGAACATCAAGCGCGTGGTGGTGGACTCGGTGGGCGACCTCGTGGGCGCCGCGAGTGACCTCACGCGCCTGTACAGCTACCTGTACGCACTGATGCAGCACTTCGTCGCTCGACGGGTCGCGTGCATGATGACGCAGACCACCACCGCCATTGCCAGTCCGATGGAGGGCCAGATCTGCGCGCTCTCCGATGCGATCGTGCGGCTCGATCTCGAGTGGACGGGCAACAAGGCACGTCGCACGCTGAAGATCGTCAAGGCGCGCGGATCGAATCACGAGCTCGACGTCCAGGCCTTCCGGATCACGGCGAGTGGCATCGAGGTCGGGCCGCCGTGACCACCCTGCTCCGCGACGACGGTCGTGCCGCACAGATCCGGGGCTTGACGGAGGTCAGCCGCGCCCTCACGTACGCCGTGTCGTTCGACGAGGTGCTCCAGCTGACGGTGAGGCGGGCGGCGCAACTGCTCGACGCAGGGGCGGCGGCGCTCATGCTTGCCGACGAGGACGGCACGATGACGATGCGCGCATCGGCGGGCTCCGTGGCACTGGACGCCGCGCACGCGCATCTCCCCACCGACAACTTGATGGAGGAGCTCCAGCGCGTCCTCGGCGTGACGGCGGAGCGCTTCCTCGGCGTCCCTCTCGTGGTGGGAGGAGAAGTGACCGGGATCCTCGCGGTGGCGTTGCCGGAGTTGCGGCGGACGAGTGACGACGACCAGGAGTGGCTGCTCTCGGCGCTCGCAGACCAGGCGGCGGTCGCGCTCGAGAAGTCACGGCTCGACGAGCGCGGCCGGTTTCGCGATCGACTCATCGGCATCGTCAGCCACGATCTACGCAACCCGCTCAACACGATCCTGCTCGGCATCTCGATGCTGCTCGACGAAGCCGAGCTCGCTCCCTACACGGCGAAGACCCTCACACGCGTGCAGGCCGCCGCCGAGCGCGCCGAGCGCATGATCAGCGACATCCTCGACTACACGCAGGCCCACCTCGGCGGCGGCATCCGGGTGGCGCGCAAACCGAGCGATCTCGGATTGCTGTTCCGACAGGCGGTGGATGAGTTCGAGATCGCTCACCCCGACCACGAGTTCGAGCTCGCGGTCTCGGGTGACACGAAAGCCGAGCTCGATCCAGACCGGATCACCCAGGTCCTCGGCAATCTCCTGTCGAACGCCGTCCACTTCAGTCCGCCGAACAGCTGCGTCGGCGTTCTGGTCACCGGCGAGGGCTCGTCCGTCGTGTTCTCGGTCCACAACCACGGGACTGCGATCCCGCCCGACCGACTTCGCGACATCTTCGAGCCGATGCAGCAAGTCATGGCCGGATCCGGCCGGGGTCAGCGCAGCGTGGGACTGGGCCTCTACATCGTGGACAGCATCGTGACCTCGCATCGAGGAGCTCTCCGCGTCACCTCGACGGAGACCGACGGCACCACGTTCCATGTCACGCTCCCGCGTACCGCGGCGGTTCATTGACCATGCGGCATCACGTGTACTTCTCTCCGGGGATGTTCGGGTTCGGCAAGCTCGGCTCGTACACCTACTTCGCCCACGTCCAGCGTGAGCTGACCGCCCGGTTCGCCGCGGCAGGACACGAGCTGGTCGCGCACGTGATCGAGGATCTACCCACGGCATCGATCCGCCGTCGATCCACCCGGCTCGCCGAGCTCGTCCAGCGCACCGCGGTGGACCGCGATCCGATCCATTTGCTCGGGCACTCCACCGGCGGGCTCGATGCTCGGCTCGTTGCGTCGCCGTCGACGACCTCGATCCCCGCGGCGCAGCTCGCGTGGCTACCGCGACTCCGCTCGATCACGACCATGAACACGCCGCACTACGGCACGCCCCTCGCGAGCTTCTTCGCGACGTCCAACGGGCAGCGCGTGCTCGCGGCGCTATCGATGCTCACGGTCGCCGGTCTCACTCTGGGCGCCACGCCGCTGCGCGCCACCAGCGTGGTGCTCGGGTTTCTGCAGCGCGGAGATCTCGCGATCCCATTCAAGCTACTGATGCTCGACCGCGCGATCGAGTCCGTCGTTGGCATGGTCGACGACGCGGGGCGCCCCGAAGTCCGGACCTTCCTCGCCGCCATCGAGGAGGACCAGGGCTCGATGTTGCAGCTCAGCCCCGAGTCGATGGACCTCGTCGTCGCCGGCTTCGAGGACCGCCCGGGCGTGCGCTACCAGGCGACCGCCTCGATGTCGCCCACGCCGACCCCGCGTCGCTGGGCGAAGACCATCGGGCATCCTCTGCGCGCCCTCTCCCTCTCGATGTTCTACGCGCTGCACCGGATCACGGCGACCGCGACCGAACGCTATCCCTGTCACGCGCACCGCGCGGAGTACGAAGCGCAGGTCACGCACGCGTTCGGTCGGGTCCCCGAGCTCGCCGACAACGATGGGGTGGTGCCGTTCCGCTCGCAGCTCTGGGGCACCCTCGTGTGGTCGGGCCTCGGCGACCACCTCGACGTCCTCGGTCACTACCGCGACACCCGCGACGATGGCCCTCGCGAGACCCGGCACCACGACTGGCTGACGAGCGGCTCGGAGTTCTCGCACGGCCAGTTCGCGGCGCTCATGGATGCGGTCGCGTCTGGCATGCTCGCATGAGCGCCTCCGGCCTCGACCGCGTGATCGGCTGGCTGAAGTGGCCGGTCGCGTTCATCAGCCTGATCTTCTTGCCGGGGATGGTCTACGCCCTGTCGTTCGTCGCGCGCGACATCGGCCACCGGCCCAGTGCGTTGATCCCGACGCTCGTCGGGGCTGGCGTCTTCGTGATCCTGTGGCTCGCGCTGCTTTTGCCGCGAGCATCGCGCCACTACCTCGTGACGTTCGAACACGAGCTGACGCACATTCTGTTCTCGCTGCTCACGCTGCACCGAGTCGGCGGGGTACGCGCTGCGCTCCTCGGCGGAGGTCACGCGCGCTACGAGGGCCGCGGCAACTGGCTGATCGCGATCGCACCGTTCGTGGTTCCGCTGTTCTCGATC
Organism: Haliangiales bacterium; assembly: GCA_038203335.1. Taxonomy (GTDB): domain Bacteria; phylum Myxococcota_A; class Polyangia; order Haliangiales; family Haliangiaceae; genus JABFXX01. Next base: position 58,888 of record JBBRED010000002.1, read on the forward strand.
GCCGTGATCGTGATCAGCCGATGGGTCCACGAGCCGCGGGTGATCTCCGGGGTGCTGGGCTTCACGCTCGCGTGGAACGTGATCGGAAACTGGGCCCCCACGCATCGCCACCACGGTGATCATCGCGAGGCCGGGCGCATCTTCTCGTTCCTGTTTGTCACGTGCGCCAGCCTGTTGTTGCTCGGTCTCGTGCTCGCGTACGCGACCCAGGCGCGCTCGATCACCGGCCACCTCGATCATGTCGCCGGGCCAACCCGGGCGTTCTTCGCCTGGATCGTGAACCTGCTCGACCCGAGCTGACCCGCGAGATCGGCGCCCGCGCCCGTCGCGCGGACCCAAATGTGGGCGAATCCGCCCGAGTTGCCCCTGCGGTCCGCTCCAATGCCATGACATTGCTCGACCGTCGCGTGGGCTCGATCGTGCACTGCCTACAGGCGGGCTGTTGAGGTGCCCAGATTCATGACGATCAAGACCACGACCACGCGAACCATGTTCGCACTGCTCCTCGGAGCTTCCTTGCTTGGCGCGTGCGCGAGCAGCCCCCCACCCACGAAGAACATGGAGTCCTCTGCGGCCTCGATCCGAGGCGCGGAGCAGGCCGGCGCGGAGAACGTGCCGCGCGCGGCGCTGTACCTTCAGCTCGCGAACGAGCAATCGGCAAAGGCCAAGGTGCTGATCGCGTCCGGTGGAGAGGACAACATGCGGGCCGCCTCGAACCTCCTGATGCGGGCCGCCGCCGACGGTGATCTCGCCATCGCGCTCGCCGACAGCGACAAGGACCGCGTCGCGGCCGAAGCCGCCCTCGCCGAGATCCGTACCTTCAAACAGCAGACCCAGTAGCTCGCAGGACATCCCATGACGAAACGAAACTTGATTATCGGCGTGCTCGCCACGCTCGGACTTGCCGCCTGCGGATCGTCTCCGTCCCGCGAGCTCGTGGATGCTCGTGCGGCGTACGCACGGGTCAGCTCGGGCCCGGCCGCGCAGAGCGTTCCGGCCGACGTCCACAAGGCCAGGGTCTCGCTCGACGAGGCGGAGGCTGCGTATCACTCCGATCGCTCGAATCAGCGCGATCTCGCCTACGTTGCCGAGCGCAGGGCCGAGCTCGCGGAAGCGCTCTCGAAGCAGGCCGAGCATGCCGCGCTCCGCGTCAATGCGGAAGCGAACCTCGTGTCGGTGAAGGACGCCGACGCTCGCGAGACCAAGAACGAGCTCAACCGCACCAAGGCCGATCTGGTCGGAGCGGAGAGCAACGCGTCCGACGAGAAGCGGCGCGCCGCCGAGGCCAACACGAAGACGGCCGAGGCCAATGCGAAGACGGCGGAGGCCGACAAGCGGGCGGCGGAGGCCGACGCCAAGGTCAAGGCGATGCAGCTCGAGCTCGCGAAGTGGGCCGCCGTGAAGGAAGAGCCGCGCGGCGTGGTGATCACCCTGTCGGGCAGCGTCCTGTTCGCGTCCGACAAGGCGACGCTTCTCCCCGAGGCGAAGAACCGGCTGACGCAGGTCACCGCGGCCCTGATGGAGACCAAGGAGCGGCACCTGGACATCCAGGGCTTCACCGACTCCCAGGGCAAGGACGCGTACAACCTCGACCTGTCTCAGCGCCGGGCCGAGGCCGTGCGCGTGCACCTGATCGCCGGTGGCTATCCGCCCGATCTGATCACCGCGAAGGGCATTGGTAAGGCATCTCCGGTCGCGGACAACGCTACCGCCGAGGGTCGCGCCAACAATCGCCGCGTCGAGATCATCATCGAGCCGAAGCGACCCGTCGCCTCGTCGCGCTAGGCTGCCGGCACGGTGAAGTAGAACGTGCTGCCGGCGCCCGGCTCGCTCTCGGCCCAGATCCGACCGCCATGCGCCTCGACGAGACAGCGCGAGATGTACAGCCCGAGCCCCAGGCCACGGCGATCGTGCTGTCCGACCTGCCAGAACCGCTCGAAGATCAACTCGAGCTTGTCCACCGGGATGCCGGCGCCCGTATCTCGGACCGAGAACACCGCCTCGCTGCCGATGTGTTCGAGCCCGAGGACGACCGCCGCGCCTGGCGCGCTGAACTTCAGTGCATTGGTGATCAAGTTTCCGAGGATCTGGAGCACCCGCTCGTGGTCGAAGGTCGCGCGCAACGGAACGAGCGCGGTGGCCTCGAGCGTGATCGTGCGGCTTGCGGCAGGCGGCTGCCACGTCTCGATCGCCTCGCGGATCGCCTCGGCGGCGTCGGCCTTGACCGCTTGAATCGAGAGCTTGCCGGCGTCGATGCTCGCGATGTCCACCAGATCGCTGATCAGGCGGCTCATCCGGCCTGCCGAGCGCTGGATGCGCTGCGCGCCGAGCAACGACTTCGCGGCCTCGGAGTGGTCCTCGATGTTGTCGATGATGACGCCCGCGCTCAAGACGATCCCGTTGAGCAGGTCGCGCAGGTCGTGGCTGACCATGCCGAGAAACTCGTCGCGGTGCGCGAGCGCCTGATCGGAACGCGCGCGCTCGGTCAGCAGGAACTGGTCGGTCCTCTCGCGCTCGAGCGGGATCAGTCGAGCGAGTATCCGCGCGCCGATCGCGCGCTCCTTTCGCAGCGCCTCGTCGGCCCTGGCTCGCTCGGCCTCGATGACCTCGTCCTCGCGCGCGCGGTCCTCCGCGAGGTCGGCGTCGGTCCGTGCGGCGGAGGTCGGCGGGCGCACCTTCTCGTCGGCGCTGGCGCGGGCGGCGTTCAGGACCTCGTCGGCAGCATCGCGAGCGCGATCGATCACCAGGTCCGCCCGGCGCTGGACGGAGGTCTTCTCCTGAAGTGCCGAATCGGTGTTCGCCCGCTCGACGGAGAGGCTCTCGTCCGTTTCGTCTCGCGCGTCGCGGGTGGTCACACACCACTGTACGCCTGTTCCCCGCCTGGCAAGCGCTCGGCCACCATCGGCCGAGAGGTCGAGGACCCTCACGCGACAGCGAGATTGCACGTAGGGTGGAGTCGGTGAGTCGCAGCCCGGTCCCGCCCGACGACGCCGACGTGCCGCTCGTGGTCGACTTCCGCGTGGCGGCGACGGCGCGGACCTGGGTCGAGGAGACGAGGATCAAGAAGCCGTTCCGGCCGGCGTTCTTCGCCGCGTTCTGCGCCGCCCTGCCGCCACAGCGTGCGCTCCGCATCCTCGAGCTCGGCTCCGGCCCCGGTCAGCTCGCACGGGAGATCCTGCTCCGGTGCGACGTCACCTCGTACGTGGCGCTCGACTGGTCACAGCCGATGCACGACCTCGCTGCCGAGCACCTCGGCGAGCTCGCAGATCGCGTGACGTTCCTGATCCGCGACTTCCGCGAGCCAACGTGGCCGGTGAACCTCGGCGTGTTCGACGCGATCGTGACGATGCAAGCGGCCCACGAGACGCGTCACAAGCGGCACGTGGTTACCCTGTTCGAGCGTGCGCGCACCCTGCTCGCCCCCGGCGGGCTACTGCTGTACTGCGATGGCTATCTCCACGCCGAGACGAAGCTGCCGGGACTCTCGTTCGATCGCGCCGACCAGCCTCGCGCCCTCGAGCGCGCGGGCTTCGTCGACGTTCACCTGCTTCACGACGAGGGCAACCAGGCGCTGTATCGCGCCACGACCCCCGAGGTGTGATCAGAGCCGGATCGTTCCGTGGGGCGTGCCCTCGCTGTACCCCGCGGCCGTCTGCACCCCGATCTCGGCACGCTCGTGAAACTCCGCGATCGTGCGGGCGCCGGCGTACGTGAACGCGGACTGCACGCCGGTGATCATCTCCACGAGAATCGCGCCGACGCTCTCCTGCCCTTCGCGAATGTAGATGCGCGACGTGGAGATGCCCTCGCGAAAAAAACCTCGCTTCGCGCGCTCGAATGCATCGCGGTCGGCGTTGCGTTCGCTCACCGCGCGGCCGCTCGCCATCCCGTAGTTCTCCTTGTAGAGGAGCCCGTCCTTGTCCTCCTTCACGTCGCCCGGGCTCTCGTACGTGCCCGCGAGCGCGGTCCCGACCATCACGCGCGCGGCGCCGGCGGCGAGGTAGAGCGCGATGTCGCGCGGATGCTTCACGCCGCCATCGGCCCACACGTGCTTGCCTCGAGCGTGCGCCTCGCGCGCGCACACGAGCACCGACGTGAAGGTCGGGCGCCCTGCGCCGGTCTGCATCCGGGTCGTGCACATCGCGCCGGGTCCGACGTTCACCTTCACCACGTCGGCGCCGGCTTCGAGCAAGGCTTTGGTGCCGGCGGCGGTACACACGTTGCCCGCGATCACCGGGACCCGGCTGCCGACCACCCGCTTGACCGCGGCGATCGCCTCGAGCATCCGCCGCTGATGTCCGTGCGCCGTATCGAGGACGATCGCGGAGACGCCGATCTCGAGGAGTTGCCCCGCGATCTCGGGCGCCTGGGCCGAGATGCCCACCGCGGCCGCAACCATCAGGTCGCCCCGCGCGTCGAGGGCGGGGCGCAGCAGCTCGAGGCGCACCGCATCGTTGCGCGTGATCACGCCCGCGAGCCGGCCTTCTCCGTCGAGGACCGGCGCCGCCTTGACGCGCGCTTCGTCCATCTGAAGAAATGCATCGCGGTTCGCGATTCCCACGGGGAACGAGATCAACCGCGGTGACATCAGCAGGCTCGCCGCCGTGTACTGGTCGCGATCGCGAAGATCGGAGTGCGTGACGATTCCGAGCGGCCGGCGCTCCTCGTCGACCACGACGACGAGATCATGCGAGCGCTTGCGGATGATGCCCTGCACGTCGCGAAGGGTCGCGCGCGGCGACACCTCGAGCGGCGTGTCGTACCGCGCGTCCGCCGCATGGATGTGCTTGACGATCCGGGCGACGGTATCGAGCTCCATGTCCTGCGGCAGGACCCCGAGGCCACCGAACCGCGCCATCGTCTCGGCCATGCGCTTTCCGGTGACGCCGTTCATGTTCGCCGAGACGATCGGATGCGAGCCGCCCGGGAAGTCCGGCGGCGTGAGGTCGGCCTCGAGGCGCGATTCGCCTGCGAAGTAGCCGGGGTTCAGGAAGACATCGTCGGTCGAGAGCTCGAGCTCTTCGTCGCGGGCGGGATGGAGGTAACGCACGGGGACCACGGTAGCTCATCGCGAGGATCGCGACACGCGCAGCGCCTCACTGCGCCACGATCTCGAACGTCTGCGTGAACCCGGAGGCCGTGACGTGGATCCGGACCGTGCCCGCCTCGAACGCGTGGAGCTCCGCACAGCCGGTGTCGGGCGTATCGAGCAGCGGGTTGGTCGTCACCTGACCGCCGTCCATGGTGAGCGACCAGCGCGCGCCCGCGACGTAGCGCGTCCCGTGTCGGGCCACGAAGCAGACCTTGCTCGTCCCGGTGGTCACGAGCGGATACGCGTTATCGGGGCCGATCTTGATCGTATCCGGGGCGTCGACGGTCTCGAGATCGAGCGAGGCGTCGCCGCTGCCGCCCGAGATGACGAGGGTGCGATGCCCGGCCGCTGCAGCGGGCACGCGGACCGTGTTCCACGCGGTCTGGGTCGCGCCGGGCATCGCGAGGGTCAGGCTCTCGTCGACCAGGAGACCGAAGGAGTCCGGGATAGCAGGACCGGCCGCGCTTCGCAGCTCGACGAGGATCTCGTTCGATCCGGATGCCCAGACGATGCTGTCGCCCCCCTCGGGTCCCGCGTACCGGGGGCGCAGCCGACGAGACTCGACCGCCGCCGCGGAGAGGACCGTACGGTCGTAGAGGGCACCGTCGGGTGCGAGCACGCGCAGGTAGTTGCTGCCCTCCGCGAGGCCACGCACCGTGATCTCGCCGGGCTCTCGGGCGACGACCTCGGTGGTGACACCGAACCGAGCTTCGGTGGGTCGGGAGGTATCGGTCGTGTAGGGCAGCGCGAACGGCGTACTGCTCTCGGCGTCCAGCACGACCACGCGCGCCGTCCCGCCGATCGCGATCCGGGCGACGCCCTGGAACTCCAGACCCTCGGGGGTGTCGTTGGAGCACGTCTCGCCGCCATAGCAGTCACGGCCGTTCGAGGGGGCCGAGAGATCGGTGCATGCACCGAGGACAAGTGCGGCAAATGCCAGCAAGCGGGTCATGCTCCCCTGTCGAGCACGAGATGTGCCACGCGCTCGTCGCGCTGGAACCGCGCGGCAGCGGCGCGGGTGTCAGGGTCTTGTCGCTGAATTCGGCAGGGTGGTCAGCCTGGCTGCGCGCGGACGGAATCACGCGCGTTCCGCTAGACGACGGGCGCGTCGAACGGCGTGTAGATCTCGCGGAACATGGGCAGGGCTTCGATCCGCGCGTGTCGTTCGCGCAGCGCAGTGAACGCATGGTCATCGAGTGGAAACCCCGCCGCTTCCTTCGCGTACGTGAGCGCGCAGCCGAGCGAGATATCCGCCTGCGATAGCGCCGAACCGAACAGCCACTCGGCTCCCGCGCGTTCGCGGCAGGTTCGCTCCAGGGACGATCCCGCGCCGAGCATCTGCGTGCGCAGGCGCTCCACGTACGGCTCGTGCCGCGTCGATGCGGGGCGAAAGAACCGCTCTGTCGCCTGCAGGCGCGCCTTGTCGGCAACACCGAGCGCGATCGTGGCGAGCTGCAACACACGGCGGCGATCCGCGCCGGATGCCGGCACGAGGGCGCGTGGACCGGCCAGCTGATCCAGGTGGTCGAGGATCGCGTTCGAGTCGACGAGCACCTCGCCATCGTCGAGCACCACCGCCGGGACCTGACCCAGCGGATTCAACTCGGCCACCCGCTGCTGATCCGATCCGATCGACCACGGCACGTGCTCGAAGGCGACCCCGAGGACGCGCATCGAGATCGCAACGCGGCGGACGTACGGGGAGTCGAACTGGCCGACGAGCTTCATTGGCGGCATCCTACAAACGACGGTTCTTGGGAGCGAGCTGCCAGATCGGAACATGCTCGCCGCTGCCCAGCGTCTCGTCGTGCCGGAACCCGACCACCTCCATCGCGTAGATCGGTGCGAGCCCGTAGATGTGATCGACCTCGGCCTTCGGGCCACCCGCCTCGGCCTGCGCCTTCTCGAGCTTCCCCAGGAGCGCGCGCGCTCCCCACGGCACGGCTCCGACGAAGGCAGGCGCCCCAACCCCGTCCTTGCCGTCGTACGCGATCGACCACAGCTGCTCGCGCTCGCGGAACATCGCGAGCTCGAACGCCATCGCCGCATCCTCCGTGTACATGTAGAGTACGTCGCCGCCCTCTGACAGCTTCGCGGCCTCCGCTCGCTTCACCTTGTCGAGATGGTCGAAGCCATCGCCGATCACGACGAGCCAGTCGTCGACCTCGAGCGCATAGAAGCCGGTGTCGTAGACCTCCTCGATCAGCTCGCCGACCACCTTGAGTCGGAGGCGATCGAGGACCTCCGCCCGATCACGTCCGCGTGTGGCGAGCCATCGACAGCGAAACCCCATCCTGCGGGGAGCGTAGCAGGACGAGTGGTGGTTTGCGGTAGCCTGCGCGCATGCTCAAGCTCTACGGATTTGCTCGCGTGAACAAAGGCGCGCGCGGCAACACGCGCGACCTGCGTGTCCTGTGGGCCCTCGAGGAGATCGGACTTCCCTACGAGATCGTCGGGATGGACCATCCGAACCACGATCTGGATTCACCCGCGTACCGAGCGATGAACCCGTTCGGTCAGATTCCCGTGATCGATGACGACGGCGTCGTGATCTCCGAATCCGGCGCGATCCTGCTCTACCTCGCGCGCAAGAGCGGCAGGCTGATGCCCCGTGATCTCGCCGGAGAGGCGCAGGTGCTGCGCTGGTCGTTCACCGCTCTGACCACCATCGAGGTGCCGGTGCTCACGCTGTGGTTCGTGAACATGATGGGCGGCAAGGACAGCAAGCCGAGCAACGCGTTGCAGGACTGGGCCGAGATGCGCCTGAAGCAGCTCGATGGTTGGCTCGCCGAGCGCTCGTTCATCGCGACCGAGGACTTCACCGTGGCCGACATCCTCATGTGCCACGTGCTGGACGCTGGCACCAAGAAGGAGATGCTGGCGCCACACGCGAACATCGTCGCGTACCGCGCGCGGTGCACCGAGCGCCCGGCATGGAAGAAGACGGTCGACGCGTACTGCGAGCGCGTCGAAGCCGCCTAGCGCCATCCCGACAGCACCTCGTCGAGCGTGTAGACGATGCCGTTGGTCGCGGCGATCACGCGGTGGCCTTCGCGCACCTTCATCTGGTTCGACGTACCGTCGAGCATGTTGACCTCGACCCTCTGGCCGACGGTGAACGCCGATGCCGGCTGCGCGCCGGCCGCGACATGCGCGTTGTAGATCGTCACGCAGTTGTCCTTGAACTTCTTCCGGTCCTTGGCCGTCTTGACCTTCTTGCGGACGGTGTCGTCATCGAACGCGAGCACGGTGAAGTCTCCGCTCGCGAGCTCCGCCTCCTTGCCGGCGCACTCCACGATCGTGAGGAACGCGAGATAGCCGCCCTGCGCCTTCATCGCGTCGACGATGTTGTTCGTCCCGGCGGCCACCGTCGGCGCCGTCGGTGCGGGCGGCGTCTCGGGTGGCGACTCGGGCACCGTGTCTGCGACCGCGCCGGTGGGGTTTGCGTTGAACTCCGCGGCGAGCTTCTGCAATCCCTCGAGGTACGCCTCGTCCTTGTCGTCCGAGACGTACACGAAGGCCTCGTTGGCGTTGTCGCTCGTCCCGCTCTCGCGCCACTCCGTGCTCGCGCGCCGGCAGGCATATCCGCCCATCGGATAGCTCAGCGCGTAGAACCCGAGGCCGACTCCGACCGCGATCCCGGAGTTTCTCGTGTAGTGCTCGGCCTTCTGTGCGCCGAAGTAGAGGGCGACGCCGGCCGCCACGCCCGCGAGGATCGTCGGTGCGAGCGAGATGTTGCAGGTGCTCTTGAGCGAGCGGATGTGCGCGACCTTCTTCCGGAAGTCCGGATCCACCAGCATCCGGAACTTGTAGTGGCTGACCTTCTGCTCGTTGTACATGGGCTTGCCGGTCACGACGTGGACCTCGTAGGTCAGCCTGCCCCGGCAGCGTCCCGAGTTGCTGTTTCCGCAATCCTGGACGATGTCCTTGCCGACCCTCGGGATCTCGGCCGTCGCGCCGGGGACCGGCGTGATCTCTCCCTTCGGCAGCGATGGGTACTGGAGGTAGCAGCCGCCGAGAACCACGAGGACAAGGAGAGTGCTGCGCATTCCCTCCAAGGACGTCGCAGATCCGGACGCACCACAAACAAACATGGGCGTCTTTACAGCTTCCCGCAGCGGTCGAACCACCACCCATGGAGACGAAGCGCCAGCCCGCGGTGACGCCACTGCTCGAGTCGAGAGACCGCACGTCGGACGCGCCGGATGCGCGCAACGATCATCCGGAGCCTGCTGCCGAGTCTCCGGATCCGGAGGTCACCATGTCGCAGGTCATCGACATCAGCGAGCTCCCCGCCACGGTGTCGATGCACATCGATATCAGTGACCTGACCTGACGGGCTCGAGGAAGCGCGGGCCCCGGCTTGGCCCCCGTCCGGAAGCGGCCCGTGCGAGTTGCCGACCAGCGCGGTGATGTCCTTGTTGACGCGCGCGTCCACGAACACGAGCTGGTAACGCACGCGCGTAGCGTGCGCTCGCCATAGTCCGTGGGCTTCGCGACCGAGACGATCGTCTCGACCTGCTCGCCTGCGATGGTGTCCCCTTCGATCGCGATTCCCCGGCGCGAAGCGGATCTATCGAGGTCTGCTGTGTTCTTCCCTTGCGATGGTCACGAAGGGTGGTCTGCTGGTGGTCGACGGACATGGCCACGCACCCCCACGAGCACGGACACGGCGGTGGTCACAGCCACGCGCCACCCGATCGAATGACGCGCGCGTTTGTCGTCGGGATCGCGCTCAACATCGTCTTCGTCGTCATCGGCGTGATGGCCGGCATCGCTGCCCACTCGACCGCGCTCCTCGCGGACGCCGCGCACAACCTGGGCGACGTCCTCGGGCTGGCGATGGCGTTCGGCGCGACGGTGCTCGCTCGCCGCGCAGCGACATCGCGCCGAACCTACGGGCTTCGCCGAACCACCATCCTCGCGGCGCTTGCGAACGGCGGTCTCGTGCTGTTCGCCGTCGGCGGCGTCGTGTGGGAGGCCGTCCAGCGGCTCGGCAGCACGCACGAGGTCAACGGCGGGCTCGTCGCGATCGTCGCGGCGATCGGCGTCGTGATCAAC
>JBBRED010000003.1:0-66384 GCA_038203335.1 Haliangiales bacterium
CGAAGGTCAGAGCGCGCTCACCAACGAGATGTGCATGGCGACCGGCTACTACTTCCCGGCGGCAGGCCCGCGCGGGTGCGTGATGTCCGGTGGTGACTGCCAGTGCCTGCTCTGAAGGCGCTCGCCGTCGTCGTCGTCACCGTGCTCGCCGCGTCGCACGCCGAGGCATCGAAGCCGGTCAAGCGGACCCTCAAAGGCTGCGTCGCCGAGAAGGTGTTCTTCAGCATCGACGGCACGATGGCGTACCGGATCTCGCTGCCGGAGACGTTCGACGTCGCGGCGTTCGAGGGTCAGGGCATCTCGATCAGCGGCCTTCTCTATCCGGGTGATCGGTTCGAGCCGGATGACGGCGCGAAGCCAACGCTGACCGAGAAGACCTGCCCCTTGCCCGCGGTGCGCGCGATCAAGAACGATCTCGTGGTGCGGCTTCGGATCGACGCGGAGGACGCAGCCAAGGCGGGAGACTTCCCGAAGGCGCACGAGCTCATCGACAACGCCTTCTCGATCCTGACGCCGCCCGCGTGCGACAGCTTCAGCGACCGCGCGGAGATCCTCGCGCGCGAGGGCGACTACAAGGGCATGGCGAAGGATCTCGCCGTGATCCGCGCGCGCAAGAAGTGCTACGTGGCAGGCAAGGTGAATCCTTTGCTGGTCGAGGACGTCGGTAAGGTATTGCTGGCCAAAGGCGAGAAGAAGCTGGCGATCGAGGCGCTGAACCTCGCCAACGCCGTGTGCGATGGCGACTGGTGCCGGGACGACATCAAGAAGGAGCTCGCGGAGGCAAAGAAGAAGTGAAGCTCGCGCTCCTGATCCTCGTGTTCGCGGCCGGCGCGGCGAGTGCGCAGCCGGTGAGCTACCAGCTCAAGGGCGATGTCGCGCAGGGCCAGAAGCCGCAGATCCGCGTGACCGCGGCGACGCCTGTCACGAAGCTCGAGATCTCGCTCGACCGCGATGACGGCAAGCACTTCGTGGTCAAGCACCCGGCGCTCGCGAAGGGCGCGGCGGTGACGCTCGACATCGGCGACGGCTCGCCCGGCAGGAGCAGCTGGAAGGGCACGATCTCCGCGCAGGCCGCCGGTGATCCGAAGCGGTGGAGCGACGACCTGACGTTCGACACGCTCGTGCGCACGCCCGTCAAGGTCGGCTACGACGCCGACCACTTGGATCTCGACAAGCGCGTGCTGCAGTTCACGATGTCGCGTCCGGCCGGCTCCGCGGAGCTCGTGGTGATCGGCGACGACGGCAAGGAGATCGGGAAGGGCGCGGCGACCTACGCGAAGGAAGCGCCCGGGACGTGGCTCTCGATCACGTGGACGCAGCCCGCGGAGAGCCGCGTGATGATGCTCAAGCTCAAGGCCACCACGGCCGATGCGCTGGTCACGAACGTCGAGCTGATCCCGTGGTCGGTCTCGGTCGATCACGAGGACGTCACGTTCGCGAGCGACAGCGCGAAGATCGAGACCTCGGAGGAGCCGAAGCTCGATGCGAGCCTCGCCAAGATCGTCGAGATCGTGAAGCGTTCGGAGAAGTTCCTCAAGCTGCGCCTCTACGTCGCCGGCCACACCGATACCGTTGGTGCGAGCACGAAGAACCGGAAGCTGTCGCTCGATCGGGCCCGCTCGATCGCGGCGTACTTCCGCGCGCATGGCCTCTCGATCTCGATCGCGTTCGCCGGGTTCGGCGAGGACGTCCTCAAGGTGAAGACCGCCGATAACACCGACGAGCGGGCGAACCGCCGCGTCGACTACGTGCTCGGTCCCGAGGCCGGCGCGCCGCCGTTCAAGGGGCCGTACCTGAAGGCGAAGGCGAGCTGGGCGACGGCAAAGTAGCGGCGTCCTTCTCGATCACGCACGCCGCGAACGCCCGGCAGTCGGGCTCGGCCCAGCACGCGACCACCGCGTCCGCGTAGTGCTCCGACGCGGCGCAGTTCGTCTCGTGGACCTTCTCGGCCTCGTCGGAGGCCGACGTCTCCTGGCGCATCTCCTTTGCGAGTTGCTGGGTGGCCTGCTTGTCGGCCTCGCTCGCCGGCTGCATCAGTCTCTCGATCTGCTGCGCCATCAACTCGTCGATGCACCTCTTCGCGCGGGGCAGTGTGGCCGCGCACTTCGCCTCCTCGCCGAGCGCGGCGAACTGCTTCGGATCCGGCGCCGAGGGCTTGTCGCTACAAGCGGTCACGAGCAGCAGCATGACGCAGAATCGCATCGGTGGAACGTACCTCACGGCGCGCACCCGAACAGCTGCTTCATCGCGCGATCATCCGACGCGGCGGCATCGATCTGGGGCGCGACCACCGCGTGCGGCATGGTCGGCTGCTACGACAACTGCATCGCGAACCACACCGCCACGTCGACGTGCCGATCGATCTGCGGCTACTCGACCGAGGCGTGCATCAACTGCGGCACGGCGGAGTCACCGCGCGATGCGTGCTTCCGGCTGTGCACGGCGAACGGCACTGCGACCTCGACGTGCACGAGCATCTGCCAGTAGCGTCAGCCGCGATGGCGTGACGAACCGGGTCCGCATCGCCACGAACGCGAGCGCGCCCGCCTGATCAGCTCGGCAGGCCGAGCTCGCGCCAGCGGGCCATGCCGCCCGCGAGGTTTGCACACCGGGCGATGCCGGCGGCGCGCAGCATCACGGTGCCCATGCCGGAGCGCTTTCCGGTCTGGCACACCACCACGATCGGTCGCTCGGTGGGGACCTCGGCCACGCGCGCGCGCAGCTCGCCGAGCGGGATCGACTGCGCGCCCTCGAGGTGACCGAGCTCCCCGTCGAGCTCCGCGGCGCTGCGCACGTCGAGCACGTGGACCTCGCTGCGGTGCTGCGCGACCCACTCGGGCGCGATCTCCTGGAGGCCCGCGTACGTCCGCACGACCGGGCCCCACGCGGCGGCGGGGAGCGGCGCGGCCTCGGGCTCGCCGGCGCGCAGGTTCGCCGGCACCGCGACGGCGATCTGCTTCGGGTGCGGCAACCCGAGGTTCGTCATGTAGCCGACGAAGTCCTCTTCGCGCGCGTCGCCGCCGATCCGCGGGTTGTGACGTCGCTCCTCGCCGATCGTGCTCGACGTGCGTCCGTCGTAGTCGTGCCCGGGGTAGACGACGGTATCGTCGGGCAGAGCGAACAGCTCCTCGCGGATCGAGCGATACAGCTGATGCGCATCGCCGCCCTGGAAGTCAGTGCGCCCGGCGCCGCGCACGAGCAACGCATCGCCGGTGAACACCATCGTGCGATCGGCGGCGACGAACGAAAGACAGCCGGCGGTGTGTCCTGGCGTGGCGCGGACCTCGAGCGCCGAGTCACCGAACCTGATCCTGTCGCCGTCGGCGAGCGGCACGTCGATGTTCGTTGCAGCGTAGGCGGCGGCGAGGGCGATCCGGCTGCCGAGGGCGTGTCGCATCAACCACGCGCCGGTGACATGGTCGGCGTGGACGTGCGTGTCGAGCGTGAACCGGAGCACCAGGCCGAGCTCGTGGATCAGCGCGGCATCGCGCGCGTGCTGTTCGAACACGGGGTCGATCAGCACGGCCTCGCGGGTGCGCGGATCGGTGAGCAGGTAGCTGTACGTGCTCGAGACCTGATCGAAGAGCTGACGGACCACCACCTCCCTACCTTACTGGATCGAGAACTGGATCTGGGCGCAGCCACCCGACGAGGCTTCGACGATCAGGTACATCGACTGCCCGACGGTGCCAGTCGTGCCGAGCAGGCCAGCGCAGGTCGTGGTGGCAGTGCGCGCGGCGTTCAGCAATCCCGTGGAGTTGGACGTGTTGTTCGTAGCGCCGTCGAATGCGCGGAAGTTGTAGCCGGCGGTCGCCGGCGGATCGAACCGGAACATGATCTCCTTGGTCCCGGCTGGTCCACAGCCGTCGATGCGATCGATCATCGCGCACGTATCCATCGTGGCGGTGCGGCCGACCGCCACTGGAATCGCATCGACACAGGCCTGCGGGAACGCATTCAATCGGCACGCCGTCGATCACGGCGTCGCCGTTCGCATCGCCCTTCGGCCCGCCATCGTCGCCGCTGCTCGTGTCGTCGCCGGCCGTGCCGACGGCGTCGAACCCGAGGCGACCACAGCCGACCAGTGCGAGCAGTACGACCGCCTTCACGGCTGAATCATCCGCCTGTACCGTCACCCAATGGCCTGGGTCAAAGTTCCCGCCGGGCACCATCTGCTGTTCCGTGCCGCGCTGCCGAAGGATCCTCGGGTGTCGACGATGCCGCTGTTCGGCGGCGTGGCGGCGCGGGTTCGCGCTGCCGGAGCGCCGAGGCGCTCGCGCTCGACGGATGGACGACGCGCCCGAGCTGAAGGCGTGGATCGCGCGCGCGTTCCTTGCCGCGGCTGCGCTCCCGCGAGAGGTCGCGAAGAAGCCCGCGGCGAAGAAGCCCGCTACGACTTCTCGCGGATCTCGAGGGTGATCCGGACCTGACCCGGCGGCGCGAACCGGTCGGGGCAGGGCGTACGGATCGTCATCAACCGCTTCGTCACGCAGGCGCGCTCGTCGGGCTTCAGCATGCCCTTGAGGTCGCCGATCGTCGCCTTCGTGACCGTACCCGTGGCATCGAAGTCGAGCGTGGCCATCTCCTCGTCGTAGGCGGTGGCCTGCGTGCGCGCGACGAAGCACGCTGCTACCGAGTCCGTCCCGCGCAGGATCCACGCCGATGATCCCCGGGGCCGGTACTCGTTGCCGCCGATCAGGTTCGCCGAGATCGACTTCCCGGTCTTCGTGACCACCTGACCCTCAGGCGCTTGACCGCGATACAGGTAGTAGCTGCGATTCGCCGTGGGCTTCTCGAGCTTGATCGCGGCGGCGCACATGCACGCATTTACCTTCGGGTCGTACTCCGTCACGTAGCGTGTCGCGCTCGCGATCTCGCAGGTCAGCGCACCGCCATCGGCCTTGTCGAGCTCCACCGCGATCGGCCGGTCCGTGGCGCCGCACGTCCGCGCCTCGCCGGCGGCCTTTCCGTCGGCGAACGCCTTGTCATCGAGGTACCAGTCCGTGGCGGTGGGCGCGCGCGGCACGCCGGCGGTCGGGACCGGGTTGTTCGCGTGCCCGTAGCGCTCGTGACCGCCGTTGTCGGTCACGGTCGGCAATCGCTTCGCCAGCTCCTGATCCCACGGCTGGCCCGGATCGAACGGGGCCGAGTAGAACTCGGTGCCCATCGCGAACAGCTTGATCTCGAGCTGCATCGTGCAGCTCGCCTGGCAATCGACGCGCGCGGTGATCGAGCCCTCGGCGCCCATCGGCTGGACCCAGCGCTCGATCGCGTACGTCCGATCGAGCGGCGGCCCGCACGCCTTCCCCGTAGCATCGGTGCCGGCCGCGCCGCGGGCGATCGCGGCCTCGACGAGCTCGGGCGACAGCACGCCGATCCCCTCGGCCGTCGCCCAGTCCGCGATGATCTGCTGCGCGCGCCGGCGCTCCGCGGCATTCAGGCGCAGCGATCCAAACTCCTCGATGAACAGCTGCCGCCCGCCGACCGCCGCGACCAGCTCGGGCGTGAGGCCGGTGCCCTTCCTCGGCGGAGAGACCCGTGCGGGGGTGGCCTCGGCACCGGCATCGGGCTTCGGGAGATCCGGCGCGAGCGTCGGCAGGTCCTTCGGCGTCTGCGACCTGGATCCGCAGGCCACCAGCAAGGCGAGGTAGAAAGCGATCCGACTCATCCGCGGCAAGCGTAGCGTGCGACCGGGATCGCATGTGGAAACGACGACGACCTGGTCAACGTTCGCTCGACGTTGCTCGACGCGGGCGACGACACCTGCGCTCCACCGAGTTACCGCCCTGCCGGAACTATCGGCCTATCCAGCAATTATTTTGGAATACTCGAGACTCGGTGCGAGGCCCACCACTCCCGCGTGATCTCCGTCGAGCGCTGCGCTAGGTTGCTCGCCACACAAGGGAGGACATCATGGGCTTTTTTGGCGATCTCAAGAACAAGATCACGGGTGGCGCGGCGACCGTTCACATTCAGGTCCCGCAGGTTCGCCGCGGTCAGGCCGCGACGGTGAAGATCGAAGCGACGGCGAAGGCGAACGGCAAGGTCGCCTCGGTGTACCTCATCGTCCGTGGCACCGAGAGCTGCGAGTTCAAGCACAACGGTGAGACCGTTCGCAACTCGCACATCAGCTACGAGAACAAGATCACCGTCGCGGGCGCGTCGGAGATCCAGGCCGGCCAGGTCTACAACTGGGAAGGCGTCATCGAGCTGCCGGGCAACACGCACCCGACCCTCGGCGGCAAGCTGATCGACCACAAGTGGGAAGTCCAGGCGGGTCTCGACATGCCGGGCAACGATCCGGACTCGGGCTGGCAGACGCTCTCGGTTCAGTAGTTCGACAGGCGCTTGACGAAGCTCGGCAACGAGGTCGCGAGCGCGATCGAGGATGAGGTGAGGCGGCCCGACTTCGGGCTACGCATCATCATCATCTGGAAGCTGGTGAAGGGTGTGCTCCTCATCGCTCTGGGGATCACGGCCTTGGTGCTCCGGCACCACGACCTCCACGCACTCGGCGTCGATGCCGTCGAGTGGATGGGGATCGATCCAGCGCGGCCGAGCGTCGAGGCGTTCCTCGACAGGCTCCTCGCGCTGACGCCCGGCAAGATCGCCGGGCTCGGCGTGGGCGCGTTCGTGCTGGCGTCGGTGATGCTGCTCGAGGCGTGGGGCCTGCACCGCCGTCGCGTGTGGGCCGAGTGGCTCACGGTGATCATCACGGCGTCATTGATCCCGCTCGAGATCCATCACCTCGCGATGCGCCCGAGCATTGGCAAGGTGATCACGCTCGTGCTCAACGTGGCGATCGTCATCTATCTCCTTCGTCATCGCTGGCTGTTCCTTCCCGGGCGGCTCGGCCGCTGGTGGAAGAACCGATGAAGTCGCTCGTCACGCTGCGGTAGCAGTAGGATGCACTCGCGTGCCCGAATCACTGCCTCCCCTGCGACCCGATCAGGTCGCCTACCTCGAAGGTGCGACCTCGATCCTCGTGGGGTCGTGTAGCTCCGCGCGCATGCCCGAGGGCGTGCGCGGCGTGGGCATTCGCGTGCTCGCCGGCGGCGGGCGCGTCAGCGTGCTGGTGCCGACCGCGATGGCAGCGCGCACGCTCGCGAACCTCGCGTCGAACCCGCACCTCGCCGTGACCACCGCGAGCTTTCCCACGTACAGCACGATCCAGCTCAAGGGCGAGCTGGTCGCGGTGCGCGATGGCGACGAGATCGATCGCGCCCTCGCAAGCTCGTTCCAGGCGCGGTTTGCCACCGAGTTCGCCTGGGCCGGCGACGCGATCACGCGGACCGCGCGGATCGCCGTTTGGCCGTGCACGGCGATCGAGCTCGCGATCGAGACCGTCTACACGGAGGCGCCCGCGCCGCTCGCGAAGGACGCCACGTGACGATCTCCCTGCACGACATCGATCGCTGCTTCCAGCGCGTACTGCCGGGCGTGATCTCCACCTGCGATCGCGACGACGTTCCGAACATCAACTACGTGACGCAGATCCAGATCGTCGACGATCGCTACATCGCGCTCTCGTACCAGTTCCCCACGAAGACCAGGCTCAACCTCGAGCAGAACCCGTTCGCCTCGCTCGAGGTCTACGATCCGCTGACGCTCGATGCGTACCGACTCGAGCTGCGGTTCGATCGCGCGGAGACCAGCGGCCCGTTGTTCGATCGACTCGCGTGGCGCATCGAGGCGATCGCCTCGTACACCGGGCTCACGAAGATCTTCCGGCTGCGCGCCGCGTACATCTGCGAGGTCACCGCCATCGAGCGCCGGGTCGGGTTCCTGCAGGCCGAGTTCGCGCCGAGCGCGCGGGCCGAGCCGATGACCGAGATGCGCGGCCTCCGGCTGGTCTCCGACCGGATCAGCCGGGCGCGCGACCTCGACGAGCTCCTCACCGGTACCCTCGCGGCGCTCGACGAGGTGTTCGGCTTCACGCATGGCACCATCCTCGTCCCCGAGGAGGATGGCCGGCTCGTCACGATCGCCTCGCACGGCTACGGCGGCACCTCGATCGGCGCCGAGGTGCGGATGGGCGAGGGCCTGATCGGGGTGGTCGCGAAGAACCGCACGCTGCTGCGCGTCCTTGGCCTCGACGCAAACCTCACGTACAGCCGTCAGGTCCGGGCGGAATTCGAGCGCGCCGGTGCGGCCACCCAGCTCGTCTCCGCGGAGGTCCCGCTCCCCGGCTTGCCCGACGCGCGCAGCCAGATGGCCATCCCGTTGCTCGTGCAGGATCGACTGCTCGGCGTGATCGCGCTCGAGGCGCGCGACACCATCACGTTCTCGCAGTGGCACGAGGCGTTCCTCCAGGTGCTCGCGAACCAGATCGCCAGCGCGATGGAGAACATCGCCGAGCGCGACGAGGATGAAGACGACGACGATCCGTCCACCCGCGCGCCTGCGCCGGCGGGGCCGCGTCCTCGTGCGTTCACGTACTTCAAGAACGACGACTGCGTGTTCGTCGACGGCGAGTACCTGATCCGCAACGTCCCGGCGAAGATCCTGTGGAAGCTGCTGCGCATGCGCGAGTCCGAGAACCGCACGGAGTTCTCGAATCGCGAGCTGCGGCTCGATCCGAACCTCGGGCTCCCCGCATTCAAGGACAACCTCGAGAGCCGGTTGATCCTGCTGCGCAAGCGCCTCGAGCAGAAGTGCCCCGAGCTGAAGCTCGTGTCGACCCGGCGCGGCCGCTTCGCGCTCGAGGTCGGCTGCCCGATCGAGCTGATCGAGCGCGAGACCGGCTAGCCCTTCGTGCCCGGCCCGAAAGCTCCTAGAGATGCTTGCTGAAGTTGAACGCGTGGACCGCGTAGCGCTCGCGGAAGTAGAACCGATGGGCATCCGCGCGCTGGGTCCCTGAATCGAGGAGCAGCTCCACGCAACCTAGCTCGCGAGCGATCTCCTCGCAGCGGCGGAGCAGGGCGGCGCCCACGCCGCTCGAGCGATGCGTCTCGTCGGTCACGAGATCGTCGATGTACATGTAGAGGCCGGCGAACGTGTTCTCCGCGCTGCGCCACACCGCGAGACCGCGCACGATGTCGCCCTCCGCGGCCACGACCATGCGACCGCCGCCCCCGTACACCCGCGCCATCTTCGCGGCGTAGTCGGGCGGCAGCTGCGGGCGGAGCTGGCGGTGCACCCGCTCGCTGCGCATCAGCCAGGTGAGGTCGGGCGTGCGGAGGTCGACAAGATCCATGGCGGGCACCCTACCGCGGTGCGTGAAAAAGCCATTGCGCGATCGGGCGCGCCCGTCTACGGTCACTTCATCGTGTTTGCTTCTGCGCGCCTCACGACGACCACGACCACCACCGCATATCGCGGGAGTGTGGTCGTGCGCGCAGCCTGACGTCCTGTTCGTTCGGCACCCACGATCCACGCCCGCCAACCTGGCCGGGCGTTTCGTCATTTTGCGCATCGCTCGACCACTGGCCCCGACCACTGGAGACGACGATGCATTCCGACGACAACAGCTCTGTTCACTCGCTTCCGGCCGATGACCATCGCGCGCTGATCAGCCGCCTGGATCTCTGCCACTTCCAGGACGAGGCGTCCGCGATGGTGTTCTGGCACCCGCGCGGGTGGATCCTGTTCAAGCTCCTCGAGGAGGCCGCGCGCGCACACATCCGTGCCGGCGGCAACCGCGAGGTCCGCACACCGCAGCTGATCCGGAGGCCGGTCTGGGAATGCAGCGGTCACTGGGGTGCATTCGAGAACGCGATGTTCTCGATCGGCGACGCCGCGCTCAAACCCGTGAGCTGCCCAGGGCACATCCAGCTCGTCCAGCGCGCGGCGCCCTCGTGGCGTGACCTCCCGTTGCGCATCGCGGAGTTCGGGCTGTGCCACCGCGACGAGCCGAGCGGCACGGTGCACGGCCTGATGCGGCTGCGGCAGTTCACCCAGGACGACGGCCACATCTTCTGCAGCGAGGACCAGGTCGCCGGCGAGCTCGAGCGGTTCTGCCGCGAGCTCGTGGTGTTCTACAAGCGGTTCGGCTTCGATGACGTCGAGGTCGCGCTCTCGCTGCGGCCCGATAACCGGCTCGGCGACGACGCCGCATGGGATCGCGCGGAGCAGCAGCTCGCGGCCGCGGTCGCTGCGGTCGGACTGCCGTGCACGATCCAGCCGGGGGCCGGCGCGATCTACGGTCCGAAGCTCGAGTTGCTGCTGCGCGATCGCCGCGGTCGATCGTGGCAGTGCGGCACCATCCAGCTCGACTTCGTGATGCCGCAGCGGTTCGACGTCCGCTACGTCGACGCGAGTGGCGACAAGCGCCACGTCGTGATGCTGCATCGCGCGCTCTACGGATCGATCGAGCGCTTCGTCGGCCTCTTGCTCGAGCACCACGGCGCGGCGCTGCCGGCGTGGCTCGCGCCGGAGCAGATCGCGATCCTGCCGATCTCGGCGGACCACGCCGCGTATGCCGAGGCGGTGCACGGGCGGCTCGCGATGCACGACGTGCGCAGCCGGATCGATCGCGAGGGCACCGTTGCCCGCCGCGTGGCCGTGGCGCAGCACGACGGCGTGCCGTTCGTCGTCGTCGTGGGAGAACGCGAAGTGCGTGATGGCACCCTCGCCGTGCGTTCGCGCGACGGGCAATCGACCGTGCCGCTCGCGGACGGCATCGCGAGTCTCGTGGCGCGCTGCACGGGATGACGTCAGGTCGCGAGGAACCGCTCGACGAGCGAGACCGTCAGCGGCGGCGCCTCTTGCATCGGGTAGTGACCGCACTCCGCGATCGCGACGACCTCGAGCTGTGGGACGATCGCCGCGAGCATCGGCGTCACCGCGTCACGCCGCATCGGCGGTGCATCGAGCTCGCCGGTGATCGCGAGCACGGGGACCGTGATCGGCGCGGCCGGCGACGGCAGGCCATCGCGCGCGAACATCGCGAAGTAGCCGGCGACCGCCGACGGATCCGAGGTCTGGCACCAGCGTTCGGCCTTGAACCGCGCCCATCCCGGCGAGAGTCGGGCCGCGAACCGCTCGAGCAGAAACGCGGTCCGGCCGGCGTCGCCCGTGGCAGCGAGCTCGCGGGTGCGCTCGATCGCCGTGGCATCGGCGCCGAAGCCGCGGACCGGTGCGGGCGTGAGCACGACCACGCGCTCGATCGTGGTCGCGTGATGCTGGCCGAGGTGGAGCGCGACCAGCGTGCTCATCGAGTGGCCGATGACCGAGCATCGGTTCCACCCGAGGACGCCGATGACCGCGATCACATCGGCCGCGGCCTCGGCCACGGTGAACGCACCGCTCCTCCCGCGGGATCGCCCGTAGCCGCGGAGGTCGACGAACGCATAGGTGAAGCGCTCCCGATCGAGGTACGGCCGGGCGCCGTCCCACGTCGAGGTGTCGCACAGCCAGTCATTCAACACGACCGCCCGCGTGGGACCCGTTCCGACCAGCTCGTGACCCAGGGTGTCCATATATGTCCCAGATTTTACCTGAGGGCACCGAGCCGGTTCGCACAGTAGGGCTCCCGTGCACAGCGAGCCCTGCGAAATCGAGCAGTTCTGCCACCATCGATCCCTCGGGGCTTGGACCGCCGCGTGCACATGGCACCCACGTGTTGAGCGTACGTCAAGACAAGCCCACCGAATCGAAGATCCGCCCCGTCAACCTCGAGCAGCTCCAGGTGCTGTTCGTGGATGACGACCCCGACGTGCTTCAGCTCGTGAAGCTGATCCTGACCAACGCCGGTGCCTTGGTCTCGACCGCCGGATCGGGTCAGCAGGCGCTCGATCTGCTCTCGACGGTGCGACCCGACGTGATCATCAGCGACATCTCGATGCCGGGCTTCGACGGCTACCAGTTCATCGACCACGTTCGCAAGCTCAGCCCCGAGGACGGCGGGCTCACACCGGCCATCGCGTTGACCGCTCACTCGCGCACCAAGGATCAGGCGAAGGCTCTCGCGGCCGGCTTCAATCATCACCTCGCGAAGCCGATGCGCGCGCTCCAGCTGATCGCCGCCATCTCCGAGGTCGTCGACAAGTCCGGCAGGCGCAGCCTGCCCCGTCCCTAGCCGCCAAACAGGCGCCGCAGGATCCCCGACTTGGTCGGTGGCGGACCCTGCTCGATCGCGGCCTTCATCGTTACCGCCGATTCGAACCGGTCATCGCGCTTGTGCGCGAGTGCGCGCGCGACGATCGCATCGAGCCACTCGGGGCAATCGGGGCGGCGCGTGATCGGATGGCGCTCGAGGTTGCCGTCCATCACCTTGCCGAGTAGGTCGCGCTTGTTCTCCCAGGTGTACGGCCAGTCACCGGTGAGCAGCTCGAACATCACCACGCCGAGCGAGAACAGATCGGCGCGCCCGTCGACGGCGGTCGGATCGAGATACTGCTCGGGGCTGATATAGAACGGTGTGCCGAGGATCTGCTGCTTCGAAGTGAGCTTGAGCTCGTCCTCGACCTTCGCGAAACCGAGGTCGAGCAACTTGATCTGATCTCCGCTCGCGGTGGGCACCACGTAGATGTTCTGCGTCTTGATATCCCGATGGATGACGCCGCGCGCGTGGAGGACGATCAGCGCATCGAGGATCGAGGTCGCGATCCAGATCACGCGCTCGATCTCGAGCGGCCCGGCGTCCTTGCGCATCGAGTACAGCTCGCGACCCTCGAGCCGATCCATCTCGATGAAGGCGCAGCCGTCGTCCGTGGTGCCGGCATCGTGCACGGCGACGAACGCCGGGTGGCCCATCGCCGCGGTCTCTCGCGCCTCTCGCACGAACCGCGCGGAGAGCTCGCGGTCCTTCGCGAAGCGCTGGTGGAGGATCTTCACCGCGATCTTCTTGTTCAGCACCGGGTGCACGGCCTCGTAGACCGCCGCGATCCCGCCCACGCCGATCACGGCGCCGATGGTGTGCTTGCCAAGCTGTTGCCCCGTGCGCAGCTGGCGACAGGGTGGCTCGTCGGCGTGCTGCGAGCCGCACATGAGACAGTCGGCCATCACGGGCACTGTAGCCCGGATCAGCGCTGTTCGATCGTCATGGCGAGCTTCACGATCCGGATGTAGCCGGCGGCGCGTGCGTCCTTGATCAGGGCGGCACGGAGAGCGGCCACCTCGGGCTGCGCGAGCGTGACCATGACCTCCATGCGCGCGAGCCGGGCCGCGAGGGCGAGGCCCGGGAATCCGGCGGTCTCCGCCTCGGCGCGGGCCGCGTCGATCTTCGAGAGCCCCTCGGGCGGATCGCCGAGCAGCGCGATCGACTGGCCCATCGTGATCTGATGATCGATCCGGATCCGGAACGACTCGATCGTCGCCGGCTTGACGTGACCGAGATCGTCGAGCGCCTGTTGCGAGGCGGCCTGCACGAGGTGGGCACGGGCGAGGAGGATCCACGCGCGCGCCTCGGGGCCCGACGCACCGAGCTCGTTCGCGGTGGCCTGCAGCGCGGTCGCGGCGGTGACGGCCGCGTCGGGATTGACCTCGTCGAGGTCGAGCGCCGCGGCGGCGAGCTCGAGCGACAGCGTGCGGTCGCCGCCATTCTTCGCCCGCGCGAGCGCCTCGCTGTAGATCGTGCGCGCGCCGGCGACGTCGCCCTTCGCGGTCGCCGCATCGCCGCGGATCTCCGCGCACAGCTGCGCGAGCGGCGGCACGGAGGCCGCGAATCCGGTCGCGCACGCGGCCCCGTGCTGCGCGGCGGCGTCGAGCTGGCCCGCGCCGAGCGAGATCGCGGCGGTGGCGAGGTCGACGTACGCCTTCGCCACCGGATCGGGGCCCTGCGCGGTGATCGCATCCTGAAGATGTTTGCGCGCCTCGTCGAGGTGGCCGCGCAGCGCGAGCACGAGCGAACCAGAGGCCCACGCGATCGCGGTCTGCGCCGGTGCTCCAGCCTCCTGCGACAACGCCGCGGCCATCGCGTACTTCTCGTACGCATCATCGAGCTGGCCGCGCTCGATCGTGGCGAGCAACCACGCGACGCCGCGCTCGTTGGTCAGGGACTTCGGATCGAACGCCGCGATCGGCGCGCGCTTCGGCGGCGGATCACTCGAGCGCAAGGCGTATCCACCGACGACCGCGCCGCCCACGAGCAGCAGCGCGGCGGTCGCGAGCGCGATCCGCCGGCCGGCGCGACTCGGCGGGCGGGTCAGCTCCGCGAGCAGCGAATCCATCGACGGGAACCGGTTGGCGGGCGCGGTGGCGAGGCCGCGAACGAGGATCTGCCGCAGCTTCGCGGGGACGTCATTGCCGCGCGGCGGGTCCTGAAGCCGGCCCTTGATCACGGAGTTCGCGACCGCCTCGGCGGTCTTGCCGGGATACGGCCAGTCGCCGTAGAGCGCGAAGTAGAGCGCCACGCAGAACGCGAACTGATCCGACCGCTCGTCGGCGCGCTCGCCTTGGTGCTGCTCGGGCGCCATGTACATCGGCGTGCCCATCACCGCACCAGTGCGGGTCAGCGGGCTCATCGGATTCGTCGACAGATCGCGCTGCGCGCGCGCGATGTTCGCGCGGGTCTCGGCCGGCAGGCCATCCTCGGTGCCGAGCGCACGAGCGAGGCCGAAGTCGGCCACCCGCACGCGCCCGTCGCTGCCGAGCAGCACGTTGTCGGGTTTGAAGTCGCGATGGACGAGGCCGGCCGCATGGGCGGCGGCGAGCCCCCGACCGGCGGCGACGAACTTCGCGAGGATCGCCTCGCGCGTGCGGCGCTTCTCGAGCCAGCCGCCGAGCGTACCGGCGTCCATCAGCTCCTGCGCGAGGAACACGACCGTGCCCTGGACGCCGACCTCGTACACCGTGATCACGTTCGGATGCGTGACGCGCGCCATCGCCTGGCCCTCGCGCAGCATGCGCATCCGCTCCTCCTCGGTGGCGGCCGCCGACCGCAGCACCTTGAGGGCGACCTGCCGATCGAGCTCGGGATCGTGCGCCCGGTAGACCACGCCCATGCCGCCCTTGCCGAGCTCGCCGACCACCACGAACCGACCGACCTTCGTGCCGTGCAGGATGTCCGCGTCGGCGTCCGTGACCACGGCGGTATCCTACATCGCCGAATCGCGGAATAAATCGTACGCGGTCGTAGACCCACCGCCTACCAAACGCGTTCAAGCTGGAGGCCTCCGGGGGGATGACATGAAAACGCTAGGGACACTGCTCGTTGCCACATCGATCGTCGCCGCGACGTCCATCGCCGCGCACGCCTTCTGCGGGTTTTACGTGGCCGGCTCGGGCGAAAAGCTGTTTGCCGATGCCACCCAGGTCGTGCTGATGCGCGATGGCACGCGCACGATCCTGTCGATGCAGAACGACTATCGCGGTCCTCTCGAGGACTTCGCGATGGTCATTCCGGTCCCGGTCGTGCTCAAGCCGACCGACGTCAAGGTGCTCGACCAGGCGGTGTTCACCCGCCTCGACTCCCTCGGCTCGCCGCGGCTCGTGGAGTACTGGGAGCAGGACCCGTGTCCCGCGCCGCAGCCCGACTACGAGCGGTACGAGAGGCCGATGAAGATGGCCGCTCAGCGAGACATGGCCCCGAGGCCCTCGGTGGCCAGCGCGGCGGGCGGCGGTGAGGGCCGATCGATGCGGCCCGAGCCTGATCGCAAGGCCATCCCGCCGGTGCTCGCCTCGTTCACGGTCTACCCGCCGTCGATCACGGCCGGCATCCCGCAGAAGCTGACGTGGAGCTTCGGCTACTCGAATCAGCCGTACCCCGAGCCGACCTGCACCGTGGATCACGGCGTGGGCAACGTGGCGAACGCGTATCCATCGACGATCACGCTCAACGACAGCACCAACTTCACGATCACCTGCGCGAACTCCGCGGGTAAATCCACGAAGCAGGCGAAGGTCAACGTCGTCAAGATCGAGGCCCAGTTCGACGTCGCCGAGTATCAGATCCTCATCCTGTCGGCGAAGGAGGCCACCGGCCTGCAAGACTGGCTCAAGCTCAACGGCTACAAGATTCCCGCCGAGGCCGAGCCGCTGCTGCGGCCCTACATCGAGTCGGGGATGAAGTTCTTCGTCGCGAAGGTGAATCCGAAGAAGGTCAAGATGGTCGATGGCCACATCGCCCTCTCGCCGATCTCGTTCCACTACGACAGCGAGGAGTTCTCGCTCCCGATCCGCCTCGGCATGGCGAACTCGTCGGGCAAGCAGGATCTGATCGTCAACATCCTCTCGCCGGACCGCCGCTACGAGGTCGCGAACTACAAGAACGTCTTCATCCCGACGAACTTCGACGTCAAGCCCTCGATCAGGACGCGGTTCGGCGAGTTCTACGCCGCGCTGTTCGACAAGACGATCGAGGCGAACCCGGGTGCGGTCGTCACCGAGTACGCCTGGCAGGCTTACGGACAGGCCGTGCAGCAGGGCGTCTACGGCGTCACGTGTGATCCGTGCCCGTCGGTCATTCCGATCGACGGCGACATGATGCAGCTCGGCGCCGACGTCATCGGCGGCCCGATCACCCAGGGCACGTACGTCCTGACGCGCCTCCACGCGCGCTACGGCAAGGCCGACGTGAAGGACGATCTGCGGTTCCGCGAGGCGAAGCCGGTCACCGGTGGCCGCGAGCAGTGGAGCAAGCAGGGCCTGGAGTACGGCGCGACGCCGTCGGCGCAGAACTTCTTCCAGGCGCGGTACGCGATGCGGCACTGGTGGACCGGTCGGATCGCGTGCAAGAACCCCACGCGCGGCGTGTGGGGCGGGCCGCCCGACGGCGCGTTCCAGCAGACCATCGCCGCGGGTCGCACCGCGTTCGCACCGCGCGGCAAGATGGAGCTCGCGACCGTGATCGGCCGCGACATCTGGGAGATCGGCTACAAGAAGAAGGCGGCGACGCCGGCGCCGACGACGAACGGTCCGGCGAAGCCGAAGGCGATGGGCTTCGTGATCTTCGGGGGTGGCGGCCTGGTGACGTTCGGATTGATCGCGCTGGCGATGCTCATCGCGCGACGCCGGCGCTAGTCGGTACGGCCACCGTCGATCTACTGGCGGTGCGTGAGCAACTCGAGCTTGTGGTCGATGCGGGCGCCGAGCTCGCTCTGCGGGTTCATCGCCCGCGCGCGCTTGCATGACACGATCGCGTCGTCCCACCGCTCTTGCACGCCGAGCGTGAGGCACACGTTGAACTCGTAGCGCGCGTCGGGGAGCATCGCGCTCGCCTGCTGGAACAGGGCGAGGGCGCCCGGCGCGTCGTTCGCGTACAGCTTCTCCTTGCCCTGGTCGTTCAGCGCATCGGCATCGGCGCGATGCGACTCGTCAGGCGCATCCGGTTTCGGCGGCTCGACCACCGGCACGGCCTTCGCGACGCGCGGCCCCGAGCAGCCGGACTTCCCGAGCAGATCGACGACCGACTTCGCAACCACCCCGATTGCCTCGCCCTCCGGCGGTGCACCGTTCACGATCATGCCCGACGACGAGCCGTGGATCCGCGCCGTACCGAGAAGCTCGCCGTTCGTGCCGTCGGTCAGCACGAGCAGGGCGTCGAGGGTGGCGGTGCTATCGTTCGAGATCCAGCCGCCGCCGCCGCGGCCCGCGTTCGTGATGTTGAGGTCGACCATCACGTCGGCCGCCGTCGCGCCCCGGGCCATGACCTGGAATCCGCACTTCTTGCTCAGGTTGTCGAGCATCGAGGACTCGAGCTGCATCGCTCGTCCCTGCGAGGCGAACGCGGTGGAGTGCACGCGCACCGCGACCGTCTTGTACGTGTTGAGATTCGCGATCGGCATCGTGTTCTCGACCGTGGCCGACGGGTGACACGCAACGAGCACACCAAGGAACGCAATTCGGCAACGCACGGCGTGGAGCATAGCAGCAGGAGGGTCCGCTACTAGAACGGATCGTGGTGTCGCTTCGCCGCGAAGATGTCGGCGACCACGCCGAAGTGGTCCGAGGGCCACACCTCGCCGACCGGCTCCGCGCAGAACAGCTCCGCCGAGACCGGCTCACCGATCAGGTGGCGCCCCGGTCCGCGGACGAGGCAGTAGTCGATCCGGCGCGAGTGCTCTCGCGATCGCAACGCGTAGGCGTTGCGGCGGTCGTACGTGTAACCGGTGTCACTCGGGCGCGTGACGGCCCAGCAGTCCGAGAAGAACACGCTGGTCCCGCCGAGTGTCGTGAGCCCGCGCAGGAACCGCATCTCGTCGGAATCGGGATCTGCGTTGAGATCGCCGAGGATCACGGCGGGTGGTCCGCTCGTCGGCGCGAGGCGCTCCACGTGATCGGTGAGCGCGCGCACCTGCAGGCAGCGCACATGACCGAGGTGGTGCTGCCATGTCAGGTGCGTGGCAAACACCGGCATCGGCCCGTGCGGGAGCTCGATGCGTGCGAACGCGACCGTTCGCGTATCGAGGCCGGCGGGCGAGGGCAGGTCGAGCGACTGGAGATCGCTCATCGGATGCCGCGACAGGATCGCGTTGCCGAAGGTCAGCCCACCGCCCACGTTCCACGCCGGGACGTGATGCACGTTCCACCCCGTGCCCTCGGCGATCTCGTGCGCCTGGCTCGGCATCCCCGTGAACCCGAGCACCTCCTGCAGCGCGATCACGTCCGCGTCGAGCGCGGCCAGCGCGGCGCGGATCAGCGGCAGGCGTGCGGGCCAGGGCCCCTGACGGTTCCAGATGTTCAGGGTGGCGACGCGCCATAGCTCGTCTCTCATCTACTTCTTCGCATCGTGGCATTCGAGGCAGCCGAAGCCGTCGGGGTTCGTGTCGCTGGACTCCGGCTGCTGGAGGAGCTTCGCCATCTCCGGCTTCACGGTCTTCGCCATGAACTCCGCCATCTTCGGCTCTTGCTTGCCGGCCTTGAGCGCCGCGAAGTCGAGCTTCGGCAGCTCCGGGTTCGGCATCTTGTACTTCGAGCCCTGGGGATCCTTGCCGTGGCAGGTCTTGCAGCCGAACGTCTTGAACTTCGCGCCGTCGAACTCCTGGAACAGCCTCTTCATGCGCGGGACGACCTGCTTCTTCATGAAGTCGACCTGCTCGGCGTGCGTCAGCTTGTCGAAGTCGAACGTGGCCGTCGGCTCGGGGGGCGTGGTCGGCGCCGTGGGCTCTGGCGGTGGAGTCGGAGCTGGAGTGGGCGTGGGCGCTGGTGTCGTGGGGGCGGGCTTCGGTGGCGCATCGCTCGACGTGGAGGAGCACGCAGCCGCGAGGACAGATGCGGCAAGGAGGATCGAACGCATGCGCGCATCTTGCACTACCTGGTCAGGCTGACCATTCGGCCGTTCTGGGAATCGCTCCTGAGCCGCACCGTGACGTCCTAGACGTTTCCCGCGATCGGTCGATGCATCGGGAAGGAACATGGACTCCCCAGGACGCATTGGCCGGATCGTCGCGGTTGGCGGCGGCAAGGGCGGGGTCGGGAAGTCTTTGATCTCGACCAACCTTGCGGTGACGCTGGCCCGATCCGGAGCGCGCGTCGTGATGCTCGACGCCGACCTGGGAGCGCCGAACCTACATACGATGTTCGGCATCATGCGACCTCCGCGCACCGTGGAGGACTTTCTCGCGGGACGCATCGCGGCGCTTCGCGACGTCGCGGTGCCCACCCCGGTCCCGGGGCTGCGCCTGATCTGCGGCGCGGAGGGTGCGCTCGGCTCCGGGCAGACCACGCCCGAGGCCAAGCAACGCCTGCTCTCCGAGCTCTCGCGCCTCGATGCCGACGTCCTGATCATCGACGTCGGCGCCGGCGTGAACATCGACACCATCGACTTCTTCAACGCCGCCGATACGCGGCTCGTGGTGATGGTCCCCGAGATCACGTCGCTGCAGAACGGCTACTCGTTCCTCAAGATCGCGTTGTTCCGCCGGCTCCAGCTCGCGGTCGCCGGCATGGGCGCATCGCAGAAGCTCGCCGCCGCATTCGGCGGTGACGCGTTCGAGATCGGCAGCACGATGGACCGCGTGTCCACGTTCTTCGCGATGCTCGAGGACGAGGTGCCCGAGCTCGTGGCCACCTTCAAGCTCCTGCTCCAGGAGTTCAACGCGCGGATCGTTGGCAACATGCTGCACACCAGCGCCGATCGCAACGCGCTGTTCGCGATGCAGCGGATGATCCGCGATCGGCTCGGCCTCGACGTCGAGGTCGCCGCGGGGGTCTCGCACAACGCGCAGGTCCGGACCTCGGTGAATACCGGGCGCCCGTTCGCGACCGAGGCGTCCCACACCGATCTCGATCTGCGCGAGCTCCGGCAGCTCGCGGCCACCGTGCTCCAGCAGGATCTGTCGACGGTGCGCAGGCTGCGCGCGGAGTTCGTTCGCGAGCTGCGCAAGCGCCCGCAGGTGGATCCCGAGCTCAACGCGCGCTTCGATTTTGGCTTCGAGGGCATGGCGACCGCCCACCGCGCGGCGCCCGCGAAGGGACCGCCGCCGCTTCCGATGCGCGCGCGCCCCGCCGCGGCCGCGTTCGCGAACGAGATCGGGCAGGTCCAGCGCGCCTCCGAACGGCTTCAGGTCTCGGTGCCCGTCGAGGTCAACTTCGACGGCCGCTGGTACCTGGGCAAGGTCACCGAGATCAACGAAGGCGGCGCGCAGGTCACGGGCATCCGCGCGCCGGGAACGTGGGATGGTGCTCAGGGCACGTTGCGACGCGCCGGTGACGATCGCGGCAGCACCGCGCTCGCGATCGCGCTGCACTCGGTCAACGCCGCCACGTCGAGCGTGGTGGTCCGCTTCGTCGACGCGGCCGCCGCTGGCCAGCTCGTCGGTGCGCTCCGTCAGGATGCTCCGCGACGCGCGGGGTGATCATTCCCCGGCAACCCGAGGCGCCGGCACCACCCAACTCCCTGGAACCAGTGGCCGGGCCATTGGTACGGCCCGTGCTGCTCTCCGCGAGCATGATGGCCCGCTGGCTCCTCCTGCTGTCACTCGCCGTGACGATCGGCGCGCCCGCCGACGCGTGGGCGCTCAAGCCGGGTACCCACCGCGAGCTCGCCGAGGCCGCCTGTGCCCGCGAGGGCATGCCGCAGGCGTTCTGCCGCCGGATGGGAAAGCAGACCTACGAGACCGACTATCAGGAGTGGAAGGACCTCTCGGCGCACGCACAGCGCGAGCTCGGTGAGGACCGCTGCACCGCCGCGGATGCCGCGCTCGCGCGCGTCGATCGACTCGCGGGCGACGTGATCAGCAAGGCCCGCGCGGGTCAGCTCGAGGCCGCCGCGATCAGCCTCGGCCGCGCGGTCCACACGATCCAGGACGAGTGCGCGCACCACGGCATGACGAACCAGGAGCACGCATTCTACTCCCTGACGCAGCAGTGCTCCGGCGATCAGGTGAGCCCCGACGTGCAGCCCGCTGCGCTCGCGTGTGCACGTGCGCGGACCGATCAGGTGATGGCGCTCGCGGCGAGCGCGCTCTCGAATGTGACGTGGACCGGCGCTGCCGATCTGTGCACGGACTGGAGCAGCGACAACCAGCGCGACACCTGCCAGAACGCCGCCTTGCCGTCGCCGTTCATGGCGTGCGACTTCCTCGCCGAGCACACGGACTGGGATGGCGACGATTCGACCTGGCACCCGACCCTCGTCGGAGACGCGCTGGTGACCTCGTTCACCGCGGGCTTGAACGGAACGCAGGCGACGCGATCGATCTGCGGCGCGAATGCCACGGCGATCGACCCGCTCATGTCGCGTCCCCCCCTCGATGCGCACGGCAAGCTCGGCTGCTTCTCGACCACGCTTGGCTGCCTCGGCAAGGTCGACGATGGCGGCGCGGGCGACGAAGCCACGACCAGTGGCGGCTGCAGCACGTCGTCGTCGTCGGCGGGGCTCCTGGTCGCACTCGCCCTGCTGCTGCCGCGCCGTCGCCGGCGATAACGTGAGATCGGAGCGATTCGTGCCCGCGCGGGTTCGACTCCGTGCTCGGGCAGGCGAAGCTCCCCGCATGAAGAGCATCCTGTTCGCCGTCGCCCTCGTTACCGCCGCCGCGTGCGGTGGCAAGTCCAAGCCCGCCGCGCCGCCCGAGCCGGTGAAGACCGTCGAGCCCGCTCCGACGCCGGATCCCGCTCCGGCCCCGGCGCCGCCGCCGCCGCCGAAGTCGGCGAAGGCCGAGCTCGCGCCCGCGTCGAAGTCGAAGGTGAAGGGCACGATCGAGTTCAAGGAGGTCGATGGTGGCGTCGAGGTCACCGCGACCATCGAAGGCCTCAAGGCCGGTGACCACGCCTACCACGTGCACGAGAAGGGCGATTGCTCGGCCCCCGATGCGACGAGCGCCGGTGGTCACTTCAACCCGAGCAGCCACAAGCACGGCTCGCCCGATGCCGAGGAGCACCACGAGGGTGACTTCGGCAACCTGACCGCGGGCAAGGACGGCAAGGCGACCAAGACGTTCGTGATGAAGGGCATCACGCTCGCCGAAGGCCCGACGTCGATCGTCGGCAAGGGGTTCATCGTTCACGAGAAGGCCGATGACTTCAAGACGCAGCCGACCGGCAACGCCGGCGGTCGCGTCGCGTGCGGCGTGATCGAGCTCCAGCCCTAGCGTGCCCGCGTCGATCGTCGACATCGGCGTCAACCTGACGCATCGCTCGTTCGCGCAGGATCGCGAGCAGGTGATCCAGCGCGCGATCGCCGCCGGCGTCACGAAGATGATCCTGACCGGCACCACCGAGGCGAACAGCCAGGCCTCGCAGGCGATCGCCGCGGCGAGGCCCGGCGTGCTGTTCTCCACGGCCGGGGTGCATCCGCATCACGCGAGCGACTGCACCGATGCCACGATCGGCAGGCTGCGCGCGCTCGCGAAGCTTCCGGGCGTGGTCGCGATCGGCGAGTGCGGCCTCGACTTCAATCGCGACTTCTCACCGCGACCTGTGCAGGAGACGTGGTTCGAGGCGCAGCTCGCGCTCGCCGGGGAGCTGAAGCTCCCCGTGTTCCTGCACGAGCGCGACGCGCACGCGCGGTTCCTCGCGATCCTCGGCGGGCATCGCGCGGCGCTGGTCGATGCCGTGGTGCACTGCTTCACCGGCGGCGCGGCGGAGCTCGATGCATACCTCGCGATCGGTGCGTGCATCGGGATCACGGGCTGGATCTGCGACGAGCGGCGCGGAAAGGCTCTTCGAACGCTGACCGCGCGGATCCCGCTCGACCGGCTCATGATCGAGACCGACGCGCCCTTCCTCGCACCGCGCGACCTGCGGCCGAAGGTGTCGCGCAACGAGCCGATGTACCTGCCGAGCGTGCTCGAGGCGATCGCGCGCGAGCGCGGCGAGTCCATCGAGGCGGTGGCCGCCGCGACCACGGCGACCGCGCAGCGCGTGTTTCGCCTCCAGGTCACGAGAGATCGCGCCCCGCGCGCGGCCTCCGGTGGAACGAAGCTAGACCGGTAGCCAGAGAAGCGCGACGCGCGTCACCGCGGTGTCGGCCTTCTTTGCCTTGAGCTCGACGGCGACGACCTCGGGATCCGCATCCTGGTGCAGCTCGGCGATATCGGTCGCGAGTAGCGTCTCGAGCTCCGCGTGCTGCAGCGCGAGCTGATCCACCGCCTCCTTCGCGCGCGCGACGTCGCCGCGCTGACCCGCCGTGCGCGAGACGCTGCGCGCGGCCGACGCAACCTTGCTCGCCGTGGCGCGCCGGCTGCCGAACAGCGCGCCGAGCACCGATGCGCCGATCGAGATCGCCGAGTCGGTGGTCGCCGTGCTCGCCTGCGCTTGCTCGCGATCCACGCGCTGTTCCGCGGTGCGCTGCTTGCTCTCGATCGCGTCGAGCTTCGGCTGGAACTTCGCCTTCAGCTTGTCCACCGCGGCGTCGCGGCCCTCGCGCGCCTTGATCGCCACGCGCGCGCGGAACGCGGCCTCGGTCTCGTCGGGCGTCGACGTGAGCTTCAGCGAGCGCGCCGTCCACAGCGTCAGCGGCGCGGCCCGGAAGATCCACGCCTCGAGCGCGCCCTTCAGCTTTCCGGCGGCCTTGGCATCGAGCGCCGAGGGCAGCGCCGCGAACGTGGCGCCGGCGGTGGGCTCCTTGCCGAGGCTGGTCAACCGGCGTGGATCCACGACGAGCGCGTGCTCCCACAGATCTCCCGCCGCATCGGACGCGAGCGGCGCCACGATGGAGAGCTCTCGCCACACGTCGATGTCGGCGGCGGCCTGTGCGTAGTGCACCTTCGCCACGCCGAACAGCGCGGGACCGAGGTCGGCCTCGGCGGCGAACATCTCGTCGAGCCCTCCGGGTGCGATCGGCCGCACGCTCGCCGTCGCGGTGGGTGTCGCCGGGGCCGCGGGTGCAGACGGTGCCACCGCCGATGATCCCGCCTTGATCGGGGCCATCAGCCGCTGGATCTGCGTGCGGGTCAGCGGGCCGGCGAGGTAGCTCATCGCAAACCGCGTCTGGAACACGATCGGGTGATCGTCGTGCACGTTGTTCATGACGAACACGCGCGAGGTCAGCCCGGCGAGCGTGGCCTCCATCGCTTGCTTGTCGAACGCCTTGCCCGCCGCGGCGCTCGCGCCCTCGAGGCCTTCGATCACGCGTGCCTTGTCGCGCTCGGTTTGCAGCCGGCCGAGAAACCAGGTGCCGGCGTTCGATAGCGCCTTGTAGTCGACATCGACCGGGTTCTGCGTGGCGAGCACCATGCCCACGCCGAACGCACGCGCCTGCTTGAGCAGCGTCAGCATCGGCTTCTTCGACGGCGGCATCGCGGTCGGCGGCAAGTAGCCGGTGACCTCGTCCATGAACACGAGCGCGCGCAGGCTCGACGTGCCCGCCTGCGTTCGCATCCAGGTGATCACCTCCTGAAGCAGCAGCGTGACGAAGAACATCCTCTCGGCATCGCCGAGGTGCGCGATCGAGAGCACCGCGATCCGCGGCTTGCCGGCCGGCGTGAACAGGAGGCTCGGGATATCGAGCGGCGCGCCCACGGTCCACGCGGCAAAGCTCGGCGAAGCAAGCAGCGTGTTGAGCGCGAGCGCGAGCTGCGTACGGTCGGCGGCCGGGAAGAACGTCTCGAGATCGAACGCGCCCACCTGGCTGAACGGCGGCTTCATCACGCCCTGCACGAGGGCCGCGAGCTCGATGTCCTTGCCGTCGCGCCACGCTCGGTCGAGGAGCTGCGAGAGCAGGACGTGCTCGCGGCTGCGCATCGGATCCGCCGCGATCCCGACGAGGCCGAGCAGGCCGCTGACCGCGCCCTCCACGCGATCTCGCCACGCCTCGCCATCACCGGCGAGCTCCGTCGGCGGAGCGCGGAACGACTTGAGCACCGAGAGCGGGATGCCCGCGTCACTGCCGGGCGTATAGATCGCGACCTCGCCGGCGGCCCGCAGCCGCGCGATGCGATCGGGGCTCTGGCCCGATGCAGCGAGGCCGTCCCGCCAGCGCGTGGCCGTGCGCGCCGCGAGATCGTCCAGCGAGATCCCACCGCGCGACGCGTCGGCCGGATCGACCCATGGCGCGAAGTCCTGCGGCGCCAGCGCGGGGAACGTGAGCATGAGATTCCCGAGGTCACCTTTCGGATCGATCGCCAGCACCGGCACGCCATCGATCAGCGCCTCCTCGAGGAGCGCCAGGCACAGGCCGGTCTTGCCGCTGCCGGTCATGCCCACGCACACCGCGTGCGTCGTGAGGTCCCGGGCGTCGTACATCACCGCGTCCCCCGCCGTGCGGGTCGCCGGATCGTAGGTCTGGCCCAGGTAGAACGCGCCGAGCTTCTCGAAGTCCATGGCGCGGCGAGTATCGCACCGCTGGAGTCTCCCGGCCCTGTCGGCTGTCCCCGACAACACGGGGGCGATACCCAGCCATTGCGCGATGTTGGCGCGGCACGCGGAGTGCTCGTGCGTACGACATGCGCGTCATCCTCGTTGCTCTCCTTCTCACCGCCTGCTCGAACCAGGATCCCGCCGGCCAGCCCGACGCTGGCTCCACCGGGGAGTGCTCGTATGACCACGAGTGCAGCGCGGGCAAGAAGTGCGATCTCGATACGCACACCTGCAACATCGGTGGTTGCGGCGGCCAGCTGCTCGACCTGACCTACGTCCCGCCGAACCTCGAGCTGGTCCTCGATCGGTCCTGCTCGATGCGCCAGGCGCTCACGGGATCCTCCGCGACCAAGTGGACCGCCGCCGTCGGAGCGATCGGCGATGTCCTCGTGAGCTATGCCGACCAGGTTCGCTGGGGCCTCACGATGTTCCCCGACACCACCGGCGAGAGCTGCGGACAGGACGCGATTCCGGTTCCGATCGCCGACCACAACGCCGGCCCGATCACCACGCTGCTCACGGCTGCGCTCGGCGCGACCGATCCGAACTACCCCGACGCTCCGTGCGTGACCAACATCGACACCGGCCTGTCGCAGGCGGCGACCGATCCTGGCCTCGCGGATCCGGGCCGCAAGAACTACCTGATGCTGATCACCGATGGTGCACAGTCCTCCGGCTGCTCGCTCGGTGGCGGCGCGACCGGCGCGGAAGCCACGCTCGCCGCGCTCAAGGCCCAGCGCGACATCACGACCTTCGTCGTGGGCTTCGGCAGCTCGGTCAACGCGGCCGAGCTCGGCAAGCTCGCGACCGCCGGCGGTGCGCCTCTCGCCGGCGCCACGAAGTACTACCAGGCCGATACCGCCGCGCAGCTCGACCAGGCATTCCAGTCGATCGCCGGCCTCGTGGTGAGCTGCGAGTACATCGTGGCGCCCGCGCCCGACGACCTCGACAAGACGTTCGTGTTCTACAACAAGACCGAGCTGGTCCCGCGCGACCCCGGCCATGCCGCCGGCTGGGACTACGATCCGGCGACCACGAAGCTGCGGTTCTACGGCTCGTACTGCGATCGCCTCCAGGCGCACGTCGTGACCGATCTCGACGTGGTGTTCGGTTGTCCCACGCCTCCCGTGCTGTGAATCGGATCGCGCTACGCTACCCGGGGTGGAGTACCGCCGTCG
Source organism: Haliangiales bacterium (assembly GCA_038203335.1). GTDB lineage: Bacteria > Myxococcota_A > Polyangia > Haliangiales > Haliangiaceae > JABFXX01. The sequence goes on from JBBRED010000003.1 coordinate 26,799, forward strand.
CATCCCGATTCCGGTGGTCGTCCTCGTGCCACTGGTGATCGGCGGGTTGATCGTCCTCTACCTCCTGCAGCGCGACACCAAGGCCTCGCAGACCGAGGCGACGTCCACCGAGGAGGCGGCGTTACGCACCGCCGTGCGGGGCCGGCTCTCGAAGCTCGCGGTGATCGGACCCGGCGCGCCGGCGCCGTGCGACGTCACGGGCGATCTGCCGGTCGTCCAGCAGGCATGGCTCGCGGGGACGCCATCGCCGCCGCCGATGATCCAGACGCAGGCATTCGAGCAGTTCGCGTCGGCGCGCCTGCTGACACCCGAGGCGGCGACCCGGCGCGCGCAACGGCTCGACGAGCTCGCGAAGCTGCCGCGCGCGATCCTCCTGATCGTCACGTCGGTGACGCCGATCGTCGAGTCACCGGCGGAGCCCGGCAAGTCGCGGTTCAGCGTGGGCTCGCTCGATGGTCAGCTCGCGATCGTCGAGGTCGCGAGCGGCAACGTGCTGTGCCGGGCGCCGCTGCACGTGGAGACCCAGGCGTTCACGTCGTACGCGGCGACGGCCGAGAGCAGCGACAACGCCAGCGTCATCCTGGACGCGTGGCGCGAACCGTACTGGCGAGCGATCACCACGTCGATCGCGTACCGCGCCACGGCGCTCCGCCAGTAGGCGCGATACGCTGCGGCATGCGCGTCGCCGCGGAGCTCGATGCCGACCTCGCGCGAGCGTATGGCATCACGATCGCGACGTCGGCGTGGCTTCCGGCGGAGGATGCCGAGCCCGATGCCGTCCTGATCGCGGCGGAGGCGATCGGGGCCGCGCTCGGTGATCGGCGATCGGAAGCGCCGCCCGCGGACCCCGGGTGGGTCCCGCTTCCCGAGCGCGCGGTGGCGACGCCATCGCCGGCGGAGCGGCGCGCGGCGGTCGCGCGGGTGCTCGCGTGGGCGGAGACCGCCGGCGCGCGGTGGAACGGGATCGTTGTCCATGTCGACGACGATGGGAACGCAGCAATCCGGGCGAGCCGTGCACTCGCGCCGGGGGAGCCGATCCTGTCCCTTCCGCGCCGCTTGATGATCATCGACAACCAGCTCGGTGCGGCGACGAGCGGTTTGCGACCGCGCGATGCGCTGGCGGCGTGGCTCGTGCTCGAATCGAACGAGCCAGGATCTCGGTGGCACGCGTTCCTCGACGCCCAGCCGGCGCACCTCGCCGACGTGCCGATGTTCCGTGGCGATCTCGCGGCGCTCGCCGGCACCGCTGCGTACGCGATCACCGCCGGCGAGGTCCGCGATGCGCGCGAGGCCTACGATCAGCTGACACCCGAGCTGCGCGCACGGATCTCGCTCGCCGACTTCGCGTGGGGCTGCGCGATCGTCCAGTCGCGCGGCTTCCACGCGCCGGGCACGCTGGAACATCGGATCGCGCTGTTGCCCGTCGTCGAGTTCTTCAATCACCGGCTGGGCGACACGACCTGGAGCTTCGATCCCACCGACGGTCTGTTCGTGATCCGCACGGAGCGCTCCTTCGCGGCGGGGGACGACGTTCACTTTCCGTACGGCGACCGCAGCACGACGCAGCTCCTCGTGCACTTCGGCTTCGCGCACCCGAACAACACCGCCGACGAGGCGCACCTGGTGTTCGAGCGCGCATCCGATCCGGTCGCGGACGTCGCCGCTCATCTGATGTGGGCGATGCCGCTGGCCGCACCGGTCCGTATCAGCGTGGCGTGCCGGCTCGACGACCGATTCCTCCGCGCGCTGTCTCTTGCCCGGCTGCGCGCATCCACGCCGGCGGATCGAACGCGCGCGCTCGAGGTCGGCCTCGCCGCGTATGGCGACATGCCGTGGCTCGGCGGCGAGCACGAGCGTCGAGCGTTCGCCGAGATCGCGGACGCAGCGCGCCGCGGGCTCGCGGAGCTCGCGGTGCCGATCAGCGAGACCCACACACCGTGGGACGACACGTGCGCGATGGTCCGCGCCGCGGAGACCGCCGTCCTCGCGGAGATCCTCGAGCTCACCCGCTCGGTCGATCCGTACCTGACGATGCGCGATCCAGAGGCGCTTCGCACCGCGGCCGCGGACGCGCCGCGCATGCTCGGCCAGTACCTGCGCGCGCTCGCCGACCAGCTTCCCGCCTGAGGTCAGGTCGCGGGGGGCTCGCTCGGGGGATTGCCCTCGACGATCGCTTGCGCGACCACGGTCGGATGCGAGATCGCACCATCGGGAAACTTCATCGCGAACGGGACAGGCAGATCGCGGGTCTCGATCCAGCGTGCGCCGCGCGGTCGCGATAGCTCGCCGGCGAGCGATGCGAGCTCGAGCACGGCGGGCCAGTACTTCTCGGGCTCCCGATCGCGATCGAGCGGCGACGCCCGCCGGCGGTCCTCGGTCTGCTTCAGCGCGGCCGACAGATCGGAGACCCCGAGGTGGCCGCGGACGTTGTGCGCCAGCTCGGAGAACGCGATGTCGATCAGCGCGGCGACGCCCGAGGGCCGCGCGGGCACGATCACGCGGTCGCCCGTCGAGTCCGTGATCGCGGCGCCGGCGGCGGTGATCGCCTCCGAGATCGCGGGCGGCAGCGTCGCGCCGGCGGCGTAGCGGACCTCGCCCTTGCCGTCGAACTTGAGCTCGAGGGCACGGCGCGCCGCGAGCACGCGCGCGATGGCGACGAGCGTGGACAGGCTCGGGATGCGCTGCACCTGCGCGGTGCTGCGCTCGTCCTCGAGCACGACGATCGCTCCACCGTTCGCCGTCGGGCGAACTCGGCCCAGCTTGTGAATCCGGGCCCACATGCCGTCATTATAGCCTGGAGGTCGGGCGCGGCATGGACTCGCTCGACGGACGAGGCTGCGGATCGCAAGCCTGGCCAGCGAGCGCATCCGTGCGCAGCATCCTGGGAAATCAGTGGCGGATGACGCTGGTGCCGACGGGCATCCCGTGGAGACTGGTCACTCCACCGCTCGGGTTGTAGACCACCGACGTGCCCGAGGCCATGATCGAGCCGCCCTGGACACGCGCCAGATCATCGGTCTGGAGAGCGCGAATAGTCTGGGTGGTGAGGGCGAGCCGCTTGGAAGATTTCTTCATGGCCGTTCAACGCGGCCGGCCCCGAAACTCACAAAAAAAGCGCTCAGTGGCGGCTGATGACGCTGGGACCACTGATCACGGTGGTGCCCGGCTGGATCACGGAGGGGCCGCTGAGGACGGAGGTGCCGCTCGCCGAGATGACGGAGGTTCCGCTGCCGACGATCGAGCCACCGTGGACGCTGCCGAGCTCGTCGGTCTGGAGGAGGCGGATGGTCTGGGTGGTCAGGGCGAGGCGCTTGGTGGGTTTCTTCATGCAGATAAGAGAGGGACGGACGCCGATGTGACGAAAAAACATTTCTCAGCGATTTCAGGCGGTTCCGAGCTTGGAGCAGCCCCGTCGCCGCTTGATCCCTAACGACGACGGTCGGGATCTCCCTGCAGAGTGCCGGTCTCGTCCACGAACGCGAGCCGAAGCGTGGGGCTGATGGTCGTCAGCGCGGCCGTCGCCGCCTTTCGTCCGTTGTCCTCGAAGTCGCGCCGGGTCGCATCCTGGGCCGCCTTCGGCGAATTCTCGGTGCGCCCATCGGTGACCACGCTCGCCGAGGATCGGTACGTGAACGGCGTCTGGCAGATTACGTGTCCTGTTGCCAGCTCGCCGATCGTCAGCACACCCGTCCACTCGCCGCCGACGTAGCTGCTGGCGAACAGGTTCAGGCTCGGCGAGCGCACCTTCGTCGTCGTGAGGATCGCGGCGTACGGCTTCGCGATCAGCGCGCGGTACTTCTCCACCATCTGGTCGTGGTCGTACACGCCGAGCCGCCCATCGAGCGCCTGCGCGAGGTGCTCGGATGCCGACGCGCGCCACGGCGAGTAGTAGTAGCTCGCCGCATCGCCGAACCGCGTGCCCGGTGCGTGCTTGCGCAGCCAGGTGAGGAACTCGCGCTCGTAGACGTAGATCGTCTGCGCCGCGATCGTGGTCGGGCATCCGATGGTCGCCGAGGACTTCGCCGTTGCGACCTGCGCACCGAGCGCGAGCAGCTTCTCCGCGTACGCAGCACCGGCGGCCACCCGATCCGCGTCGCTGTCACCCTCGCGCGCCGTGACCTTCACGGTGAACCGGTACTCGTCGAGGTCACCGTCGCTCGCGCCGCGTGCCTCCTCGCGCATCTGGACACAGAGCTCGACGTCGCCCGCCACCGTGGGCTCGAACGTCACGGAACCGCTGACGTGGTCGACCACGGCGCCGCCGCACGATGCGTACCAGTACTTCCCCGCTGGCTCGCCGGTGAAGTTGATCCGCCCGATCGAGTTGTAGTCGTACCGGGCGCCGACCCTCGCCGCGGCATTGCCGTCGTGGACGATCTTCACCGACCCGGGCGACGTCGTGGATGATCCACAGGCGGTGAGGGCGGCAAGGAGCAAGAACCGGGACCTCATCACGAGAGTCCGGACGCGCCTCGCGATCGACCGTCGCACGCGGCGCGTCGATTGCACACCATGTGCACGACGCGAGCGATCAGGGCGGGTACTTCCACTCGGTCGCCAGCGGCTTCGTCATCGCGTGCGCGGGATACAGCACCATCAGGCAGAACGTCGGCGCCGTGACCTTCTGGAACACGAACGCGTTTGTCGTCGCCGAGCCCGCAAAGCTCTCGGCCACCCCGAAGTCATCCGCGGAGGCAGCGGAACCGAGGACCGCGAGCGCGAGTGCAGCGATCGCCAGGGAGAGGCGTATTGCTCATCGTCGCGCGAAACGTCAGTCGAGTCGAGTGGGACGAGCGCGGCGCCGACGGCGCAGCACGGCGAGCACGAGCGTGGCCATCGCGATCGGCGAGCCGGGCGCACGCTGCGCGTCGCAGCAGCCGGTGCGGCTCGCGTTGTGGATCGCGGGTGGGGCGATCGCGGGGCCGGTGGTCGCGCCGGGTGGATCCACGGTGACGGCGCAGGTGTCGTCGAGCGCGAACACGGCCGGGCGGGCGGGCATCGAGCCACCGGCGGTGACGTCGACGATGCAGTCGTCGCCATCGTGCGTTGCCGTGACGGTGGTCATGCCGTCGGTCTGTGGGGCATCGAGCACCACGTGTGTTCCGCTGGGCGCGCGGTAGTGCAGGGCGCCCCCGGGCTTCGTTGGCCACACCACGACGGCACCGCTGACGCGGACGCCGGTGACGCCGTCGCCGGAGATCGTGGCAACGGCGCCGGGCTTCCCGCCGGTCGCGGAGATCACGTGCACCGCGCGCGGCTCGGGTCCCGCGACCTCGACGCGCAGGTCATTGACCGGGATGCGAGACGCGTCGCACTTGCCGCGCTCGACGCCATCGGCGAAGCAGTCCTTGAGCTTGGTCGTGCCGATCGTCGGCTTGCCGACCAGGCTCCGGATCGCGAGCTTCGTGCCGCCGATCGTCGTCGTGGCCGTGTCGCCGGCGAGCGCGAGGGTGGCGGGCACGCGGAACCTCACGTACATCGCGCGCTGATCGGACGTGGTGGACGCGCGATCGATCACGACGACCGATGCATCGGTGCCGTCGGCGCTCGGGATCATGACGAGATCGCGAACCGCTTCCGGCACGTCGCTCGGGCGGTGCTGGAACCGGTACTGATCCGCGTAGTCGCAGCGCGCGGCGACCACGCCGGAGCGCGTCTTCGTCGCCCAGGTCCAGCGGGTCTTCTCGCTCCACACGCCCTGGCTCGGGATGTAGTTCGACGGCAACTGTGCCGAGGCCACGGTCGGAGCGTTGGTCGTCATCGTGGACAGCGATCCGTACGGCGACGGATCCACGATCACGTCATCCTTGCCTCGGCTCAGCACGAAGCTTCCGGCGTTCGGATGGCGATGGTCGACGTCGATCGCGTACTGGCACTCGGCGACGAACCACACCGCGCGCTCGTCCCACCGTGTGCGCGCGTAGATCGTCCCGGAGTTCGGCGACATGTACCAGGTCGGCCACGTCGCACGGGGCACGAGGGCAGGCGGATCGCCGATGGCGGCGAGCGCATCGTAGAGCAGGAAGTCACCGTCGACGATGCGCAGCCGACCGAGCTCGCCGCGCGCCCATCGGCGGTCTTCGGCCGCGGCATCGCCGAGCGCGATCGCCGCGAGGGTCAGTGCGTGCGGCGCGAGGTTCGCCTGCTCGTCCTCGGTGTCACCGCCGGGGTACACGCGATCGCTCGGCGACAGCGCATGCACGTGGCGCCGGAGCAGGCTCGCCAGCCAGCGCTCGACGCCGGCAACCTCGATCCCCGCATCGCGCGCGATGCGCATCGACAGCGCGTACTCGGCGACGGCCAGCGGACCGTACTGCCAGCCCTCGGGCCAGTCGCCGCCGTCGAGGATGCCGCCGGGCGCCAGTGCGGCCGCCATGTCCTTGCCCCACAGCTCGTCGGCGACGAGCCGCCACAGCTTCGGCCCATCTTGCTCGGCCGCCTCGCCGCCCTGCGCGATCGCGATCAGCGTGGCCGCGGTGAGATATCCGGCCTGATAGTTCGTGCCCGCGTTGCGCGCGCGATAGCCGTTCGCCTCGTACCAGGTCAACCACGCGGTCCAGCGCTGGCGCGCGCGCTGCCGGAGCGCCGGCGTCATCCCGGGTGCGTCGTGCAGCCAGTCGTACGCGAGCGCCGTGTACGGCCCGAGGTTCCGGATCGCGTAGCCGTCATCGCGGCGGCCGGCCAGGTCACCGCCCTTGCGGTCACCGATCAGATCGAGGTCATCGATCAGCGCCGTGAAGAACTTGATCGCGGTGGCCGCGTGCACGGGCTTGTCGGTCGCGGCCCAGGCGACGAGGCACGCCTGCAGCGTCTTCGCCCACTCCGCGCCCTGGTACAGCGCGTGGTCGTGCTCGTGCGTTTCGCCCGCCTCGGTGCACAGCGCGATCGCTCCGGCGATCGGTCCGTGCTCCTTGCCCGCCTGTGTCTTCCACGTTGCCCGGACCTCCCCGAGCAGCATCCGCGGGTGGGCGCCTGTCGGTTCGGGCGGGGCTGGGGCTGCCGCCGCGGTGGTCGCCGCGATCATCAGAAGAGCAACGAAGCGCACCGCGTGACGGTAGCGCGAACTCACGGCCCGGCATCCCCGCACCGCCTTGTGTTGGTGGCTCATTTGCCCCACCATCGCCGGCCATGTCTCGGAATCCAGCGACGTAAGGATGCTGTACAACCTTCACGTCCTCCGCGTCATCGCGGCGATGGGCGTCGTCTACTTCCACACGACCTCCGAGGCCGGGCTCGACCTCACCGTGGCCATCGGCAGCCGCGGCGTGGACGTGTTCTTCGTGATCAGCGGCTTCATCATCGCGTACATCGGCTCGAACAACCCGCAGCAGTTCTTCCGCCGCCGCCTGATCCGCGTGGTGCCGTTCTACTGGGTCGCGACCTTGTGCTTGTTCGCGCTCGCGGTCGTGATGCCGAACCTCTTGCGCAGCACGCGCGCCGATGTTCCGCAGCTCATCGCCTCGCTGCTGTTCGTCCCGCGCGAGACCTCGTACTCGGGCGTGTTCCCCACGATGCTGCTCGGTTGGTCGCTCAACTTCGAGATGTTCTTCTACGTGGTGTTCTCGATGTCGCTGCGGATCAACCCGAAGTGGTCGCCGGCGATCTGCTGCGCGTGGATCGTGGGCTTCGTGCTCGCGATGAGCCCGATCGAGAGCAGTAACACCGTGATCGCCTTCTACTCGCGCCCGATCGTGCTCGAGTTCGTCTACGGCATCGGCGTGTACTACGCGTTCACCTGGTGCGTTGCGCGCAGGGACCAGCTCTCGGCGATCGCCGCCGGCAAGTGGCTCCTCGGCGCGCTCCTCGCCGTGAGCCTGTTCGTGATCTGCTACGGCGAGTACAAGGAGGGCTGGGGCCTGCCGCGCTACATCTACGCGGGCATCCCGTCGTTCGTGATCGTGCTGTCGGCCCTGCTCCTCGAGAAGCTCTACGGCCTGACCACCAAGAACCGCACGATCTTCCTGCTCGGCGAGTCATCCTACATCCTCTACCTGATCCACCCGTACATCATCTACACGGCGCTCCGCGCGGTCGTGGGCCACCGCGAGCTGAACACCCCGATGATCATCGGCATCGTGGTGGTCCTGCTCGCCGTCGCCGCCGCGATCTCGGTGGCGATCCACGTGTGGTTCGAGAAGCCGATGATGAGCTTCCTCAAGAAGCGCCTGCTTCCGGCCTGAGCTCTAATGTGGTGGCCCCGGGAGGCCCGGCGTCATCGCGCTGGCGGAAGAGATCCGCTGAGCGATCGCGGTAGATCGGCATAGGATGCCGTCATGCGAATCGGACTCGTGGTGTTCGGCTGTCTCGTGGCGTGGGCGCTGCCCGCCTCCGCGGAGGAGATGCGGATGGCGACCCTGGCGCCGTCGGGGAGCCCGTGGATGGAGACGCTCGATCACGCGGCGGCCGAGATCGCCGAGAAGACCGAGGGGCGGGTCACGGTGAAGTACTACCCGGGCGGCCAGCAGGGCGACGAGCGCGATTTCGTCCGTAAGATCAAGCTCGGCCAGCTCGATGGTGCCGCGGTCACCTCGATGGGCCTCGCGATGATCGAGCCGTCGATCCTCGTGCTGCAGCTACCGATGCTGTTCGCGAACGAGGACGAGCTCGACTACGTCGCGACGAAGATGTGGCCCTACTTCCAGAAGAAGTTCGAGAAGCAGGGCTTTCGCCTCGGCGAGCGCGGCGAGGTCGGCTGGATCTACTTCTTCTCGAAGAACAAGGTCCAGACGATGGACCAGCTGCGCGAGCAGAAGCTGTGGTCGATGGGCGAGGGCGACCTCGGCGGAAATATCCTCGGCAAGCTGAAGCTCAGCGGGGTTCCGCTCGGCGTGGCCGAGGTCGATTCCGCGCTGACCTCGGGGCGGATCAACACCACGTTCGGCTCGCCGCTCGGCGTGATCGCGCTGCAGTGGTACACGAAGCTAAAGTTCATGAACAGCGTGCCGCTGACGTTCGCGATCGGCGCCACGGTGTATTCGCTCGCGGCGCAGAAGCGGATCTCCGCTGCAGATCAGGCGGAGATCGAGAGCCTCTCGAAGCGCACGCAGAAGAAGGCGCGCAAGGTGATCCGCAAGGCCAACGAGGATGCGAAGAAGATGCTGATCAAGAAGGGCATCGTCATCATCGAGCCGTCGAAGGGCATGGTCGACGAGCTCTCGGCGGCCTCGGCCGGCGTGCAGGCCGAGATGACGGGCAAGGTCTACTCCAAGGACGAGCTCGACACGGTGATTCGGTTTCGCGACGAGTACCGCGCGAAGCACTAGTCAGTTCTTCGCGAGCCGCTCGAGCCGCTCGGTGACCAGCTTCTCGAGGGTGCCGTTCGACAGCCCCTTGCGCACGGTCTTGAGCACCGTCCAGCCGGGCATCAGCAGCTCGCCGTAGCTATCGCTCTCGGGATCGAGTCCGAGCTGCCAGGTGACGCCGGGCCGGAGCGCGGCGTAGAGCGCGCCGATCGACCGCCCGAGCTGCATGACGACGGGACGATAGCGCGCAGCATCGAGGCCCTCGATCGACGGAGGCGAGGTCAGGTCTACCGGCCTCGGCGACAGCGCGAGCATGCGCACGAGCTCGGGCCGTTGATGTGCGTGATCCCAGCGTGCCGTGTAGTCGCGCAACACTCCGGGACCGTCACCCTGCGTCGAGGCGAACGCGAGAAACCGCGCGATCGCGAGCTGCGGCTGAAACGGTTTCTTGATGCCCGGGAGATGCACCACCTGCTCGCCGACGGTCTCGGTCTCTTCGCTGAAGTCCCATTCGCCCGCTCCGAGACGCGCCACGAGCGTCTGGCCGAGATAGGCCCCCACCGCCCCGCGAAACGAGGCATCGGCGACCAGCCGCTCGCGGTGAACGGCCTCGATCTGATCGATCGAGTCGTACGAGTGGTCGAGCGTCACGCCGTTGATCTGTGACGTCATGGGGCGAGCGCCACCGTTCCGAACTGTCGCGCGTCGCAGTATGGGGCGGACGCGCCACCGCCCATGCATCCGCACGCCGGTGGACCACACGTCTCGAACCAGATCAGCTCGGAGGTCTGCTCCGTGCCGTTGCCTCCCTCGAAGCCGATGTCGAAGCCGATGGTGCTCGCGAACGCCGTCCGGCCGAACGTGGATGCCTGCACCGCGATCTCGATCCGGAACGTCGCCTGGTTCGTCGCAGCCGCGGTGCTGAGGTTCGGGACCGCGATCGGTGTGCTGCTACGAAACGCCTGCGAACGATTCGCGTGGTCGACGACGATCTGCGCGGCATCGGGATCGTACTTCGCGCTCGCGAACACGCCGTCGGCATCCAGGTAGATCGAGATCGAGTTGTTCTGGTAGACCGCCGGCGGCGGCTCGTCACCGAGCGGCAACACCCCGTTGACCTCGGCTGCGATGTAGACGTGCGTGGCATCGTGCGCGACGGAGAACCTCCCGGTCGGAAAGCTCCCGGCCGCGCCGAGGTCGCGGACGATCGCCGTCGTGGTGTCGAGCGTGACGAAGCACGTCGGCCAGTCGCCGAGGTCGCCGTCGAGCACGAGCGGCTTCGTCAGAGCCGGCGCCCTCAGCGCGCCGGGCCCGGTGACGATGGGGATGCACACGGCCGGCGGCGCATCGAAGGGCTCCCGCACGCAGACGTCCTGCGAGCACACCAGCGGCGTCGGACACGACCCGCCCGGGGAACAGGGGGCGCCCTCCGGCGGGATGGGTGAGTAGCACCCCGCAAGGACGACGATCGGGAGGAGCCGACTCACCACGCGATGATGATTCCATGCCCTGGAGAGAACTGCGACCCTTGCGCACATGCTGGATCTGGACTCGGTACGAGCGGCGTTTCCCGGCCTCGCGTCGGGCTTCGTGTTCCTCGACAACGCCGGTGGCTCGCAGACGCTGGGCCTCGTGGCGGAGCGGATCACGGACTACCTCCTCTACACGAACGTCCAGATCGGTGCGAGCTACGCTGTCTCCGTGGCGGCGGCGGAGCGCGTGAGCGCGGCGGTGCGCGCCACGGCGGCGTTCACGAATGCGGAGGATCCGAGCGAGATCGTGTTCGGCTCCTCGACGACGCAGCTCGTGGCGAACCTCGCGCTCGCGATGGAGCCTGGCCTCGCGCCCGGCGACGAGATCGTGGTCACCGAGGCCGATCACCACGCGAACGTCGGACCGTGGGCCCGGCTCGCCGCGCGCGGCCTGATCGTCCGTACGTGGGTGCTCGATCGCGAGACCCTCCGACTGGAGGTGCGTGACCTCCTGCCGCTGTTGACGAAGCGTACGAAGCTGGTCGCGTTTCCTCACGTCTCGAACCTGCTCGGCACGATCCACGACGTCGCCGAGATCACGCGCGTGGTCCACGCGAACGGGGCGCGGGTCTGCGTCGATGGTGTCGCGTATGCACCGCACCGGGCGATCGACGTGCGCGCGTGGGACGTCGACTACTACGTGTTCAGCTTCTACAAGGTCTACGGACCGCACGTGGCCGTGCTGTACGGCAAGCGCGCGGCTCTCGACCAGCTCGCGACCGTCAACCACGAGTTCATCACCGCCACGCCGTATCGGCTCCAGCCGGGTAACCTGAACTTCGAGCTCGCGCACGGCGTCACCGGCGTCTACGACTACCTCGATCAAGTCGGCGGCTTCTCTCCGATCGCCGCGCACGAACAGGAGCTCGCGGAGCCGCTGCTCGAGTTTCTCGGGTCGCGTCCACGCGTCACGATCCACGGCGCTCGCAGCGCCGATCTGTCTGTCCGTGTCCCGACGATCAGCTTCACCGTCGCGGACATGTCGGCGGAGTCGGTCGTCCGTCGCGTCGACCCGCACGGCATCGGGATCCGCCACGGCGACTTCTATGCGCGCGGGGTGGTGCGATCGCTCGGTGTCGACAGCGTCGTGCGAATCTCGATGGTCCACTACAACACGCACGCAGAGATCGAGCGGGTGATCGGAGTGCTCGCCCACATTCTCTGAGGTGCCGATCTCGATGCACGACCGGCTGCACCTTCACGCGACGTGATCTACCGGCCAGGATCAGGGTCTCACCGTCCCCCAGCGTGGATGTCGAGCCGACGGCGCCGCCGCGCAAGGGCGAGCTACGCCGCTCCATCGAGCGGTTCTGATACCGTTGGGAGGTGCCCGCAAAGGACGAGTCTCCGGCACTCGAGCTGTGGCGCCGCGGCGCCTTCACCGAGGCCACCGACTGGGTGCTCCACGCCTACGGTCCCGAGATCGCCGGATATCTCCTGTCGTTCGAGCGCGATAGCGACGTCGCCGACGACGTCTACTCGGAGTGCTGCACCGCGATCTGGCGCGCGTTGCCGACGTTTCGCGGCGAGTGCTCGCTGCGTACGTTCTGCTACGCGGTCGCGCGGCGGTCGTGGTCCACGGCGCGGCGCACCCGCAACCGCCGGCGCGAGGTTCCGCTCGCCCCCGAGCTCGAGGAGGTCGCCGCGCGGCTGCGCACCACCACCGCCGAGTACCTGCGCACCGCGAACAAGGATCGGCTGGCCGAGCTGCGCGATGCGCTCGAGGAGCAGGACCGAGCGCTCCTCACGTTGCGGCTGGACCGCAAGCTCGACTGGCCCGAGATCGCGCGGGTCATCCTCGACGACGAAGCGCCGTCGCCGGAGCTGCTCGCCCGAGAGGCGGCCGCCCTCCGCAAGCGCTTCGAGCGCCTGAAGGAGAAATTTCGTCGCCAGTTCCGCGCCGGCTGACTGGCGGCGTTGTTACGCTTGTCGTCCGCATGGGGAGCGACGAAGGCTGGGGAACGACCACGAACGCGATGGCGTCGATGGTCGAGACCGCCGCGCCTCCACTCGCGCCCGGCACGCGGCTCAATGATCGGTTCAAGATCATCGGGCACCTCGGCGCCGGCGGCATGGGCGTGGTCTACCGCGCGCGCGACGAGCAACTCGCGCGCGAGGTCGCGATCAAGGTGCACGCGCGCACCACGGGTGCGGAACGTTTGCTGCGCGAAGCCACCGCGATGGCGCAGCTCTCTCATCCGAACGTCGTCACTGTCTACGAGGTCGGGGAGCACGAGAAGGCGATCTTCATCGCGATGGAGCTCATCGAGGGCAAGACCGCACGCAACTGGCGAGAGGATCGCACGCGCGGCTGGCGGGAGGTGCTGCAGCTCTACCTCGCCGCCGGCGACGGCCTCGCCGCGATCCACGCCGCGGGGCTGATCCACCGCGACTTCAAGCCGGAGAACGTCCTCGTCGGTGAGGACGGTCGGGTGCGCGTCGCGGATCTCGGCCTCGCGCGCGCCGCGGCCGATCCTTCGCCGGGCGCCGAGCGCCTCGCCGTCGGCAGCGGCAGCAGCGCGGCGGGGACGCCCGCGTACATGTCGCCGGAGCAACGCGCCGGCGGTGAGGTCGGTGAGCGCGCTGATCAGTACGCGTTCGCCGCTTCGATGCAGGAGGCGCTCGGCGATCTGAGCGCGCCGCGCCGCGTTCGCCGCGCACTGAGCCGTGCGCTCGCCGATGCTCCTGCCGACCGGTGGCCATCGCTGGCGGCGATGCTCGCGGAGCTGAAGCGCGATCCGCGGCCTCGCAACACGCTCCTCGTCGGGGGAACCCTGCTCGCGGCGGCCGCGACCATGGTGGTGGTCGTCGCCACCCGAAATCCCGATCAATGCGGCGGCGGCGCCGAACGCTTCCGGCCCGCCTGGAACCCCACCGTGCGCGAAGCGCTTCGCGGTGCGCTCGCCAGGAGCGAGTTCAAGGATCTCTGGCCCGAGGTCGAGACGGGGCTCGACGACTACCAGAAGGCCTGGCTCGGGATGCACCGCGAGGCATGCGAGACCCACGCCCGCGGCGAGCAGTCGGCGCAGCTCCTCGACCAGCGCATGCTCTGTCTCGATCGCCGACTCCAGGAGCTGAAGTCGCTCACCACGATGCTCACGGCGCCGGGGACGCCGCTCAAGCGCTCGCGCATCGCCGTGGTGTCGATGACGCCGGTCGCGGTGTGCGGCGACGTCGCCGAGCTCTCCGCCGAGACCCCGTTTCCGGAGAATCCGCAGCTGCGGGCGGCCGTGGCGTCGATCGCGGCGGTCGACTCGCAGGCGAAGATCCTCAACTTCACCGGGCAGTGGGCGCAAGCGCGCGACCTCCTCCGGCCGTTCGAGCCGCAGGCGCGCGCGCTTGGCTACTCGCCGCTCGTCGGCGATATCGAGTACCACCTCGCCGCGGCGTACGAACGCCTCGCGCAGTACCCGGAAGCCGAAGCGGCGTTACGTCAGGCGCACCTCGCCGCGGAGGAGAGCCGGTCCGACCGGACCGTGGCGCTCGCGTTGACGTCGCTCGTGCGCGTTGTCGGTTGGCGGCTCAAACGGTTTCCCGAGGCGCATCAGCTCGTGGCGCAGACCGAGGCGGCGATCAAGCGGCTCCGTGACCCGGATCCGAGGTTCGAGGTCGAGCACGTCCAGAACCTCGGCTTGCTCTACTCCGCGGAGGGCAACATCGAAGAGGAGGTGAAGACCGACCGGCGCATGCTCTCCCTCGCCGAGAGAGCCTACGGTCCGGACGACTTCCACGTCGCCGTCGCGGCGACGAACCTCGGCGCGGCGATGCAGAAGCTGGATCCGGAATCACCGGCGACCTGGTCAGAGTCACTGCCGCTCAGCCTGCGCGCGCTGGCGATCACCGAGAAGCTCGAGCAGTACGCGAGCGCGCTCGCCGATATGCACGTCAACGTCGCCCCTGGGTTCGCGGGGACCGGCAATCTCGCGGAGGCCGAGGTCCATCTGCAGAAGGCGCTCTCCCTCGGCGAGGTCGGACTCCCGAAGGGCCATCCGCAACTGGCCACGTACCACGTGGCGCTCGCGGAGCTACGCTCGATCCTCGGTGACTTCGCGGCCTCGTTGACCTTCGCCGAGACCGCGCTGAAGATTCGTGTCGCGGCGCTCGGCGAGAACGCGGACGAGGTCTCCGAAGCAGAGGGGCGCGTTGCGGAGGCTCTCCTCGGCCTTGGTCGGCACAAGGACGCGCTCCCTCACGCGCTGCATGCCCTCGCGATCGTCGCGGCCACACCCGCGGCGGCAAGCGTGTGGCTCGAGACGCTCGCCGGTACGGCCGAGCTCGGTCTCGGTCATCTCCGCCAGGCGGAGACGCACCTCGAAGGTGCGGTGGCGCTCGCGACGAAGGTCTCGCCACCGGTCGGCGATGTCAGGCTCGCGGCGGCGCGCTTCGCACTGGCGCGCCTGCGCTGGCAGGACAAGAAACGCGACGAGGCACACGCGCTCGCGGCGCTCTCGCAGGCCGGCTTCGCGAAGGACCCGATCCCGCGGCGACTTGCGCTCGCCGAGGTCGCGGCCTGGCTCGCGGCCCATCCCCGCTGAGCTCACTTCTGCAGGTGGAGATGCGGCCCGCTCCAGGCGGAGTTTCCGCCGCGGCGTTCGTCGATCACGGTGATGCCGTTGGACCGTGCGTCGCGCATGAACGCGCTGACGTCCGAGGCGCTGTGGCCACGCGTGCGCACGTCGACGGCTCGGCCGGCGCGGTGCGCCCAGCCCAGGTGCTTTCCGCCGGTGCTCGACGTGACCTGGTAGCCGTGGTTGTTCGCGAAGCTCGAGAGCTCGCGGAACGTTTGCTGGCCTCCGTGCGTTTCGGTCAAGAGCTCGTTCGGGATGGTCTCGAGGTTCGACATGGCTGTGTGTCCTTTCGAGCTTCTCCTCGTGCAGCGCGAGTGCCAGCTCGGGTCGACGCGGGGACCGAGCGAACACCGCGATTCTTCGAGGCAGATCGGCGGGGTGTTCACCGCGGGAGACGGAGTTTGGGGGCAACGCCCCAGCCAGCACGAGCAACTCGAGCTTCCAGTGCGCTACCGGCCACGTGGGCCAAGGAGGTCCCACTTGTTGCCGGCAAGATCGCGGAACACGACGACCCGGCCATAGGGCTCGTCGCGCGGCTCGTTCACGATCTCCGCGTTCGCTTCGCGGAGACGCGCGAGCGTTCCATCGAAGTCCTCGACGCGCAGGAACAGCCCGACGCGACCGGCGAACTGTTCCCCCACGGCGCCGCGCTGGTTCTCTCCGTCGGCCTGCGCGAGCAGGATCCCGGTCTGGGCACCCGGAGGCCGCACCACGACCCAGCGCTTCGCGCGCCCGTCGTTGGTCAGCGACGGCACATCCTCGGCGAGCTCGAACCCGAGCACGCCGGTGAACCACGCGATCGCCGCGTCGTAGTCCGTCACGAGGAGTGACATCAGCTCCAGCGGCATCGCTACTTCTTCCCGAGCTTCATGAGCGGGGCAACGGTAGCACTCACCGTACGAGCGTCGGGCGGTCGCGGTTCGATGCAGTCACCGCGTGCGCACCTGTTGCGTCGGGCGCTACACGTGACGCGGCGATTCGCGGATAGGTCGCGCACTTAGCCCGCGGCACGGCCGTTGCGTGACCCATGCGGATGCGCTGCCTGCCCGCTGTTGTTCTCGTTCTCACCGCGTGCTCGGCCGCCACGCCCGACGATCCACTCGATGATCTCGAGACCGAGACCATGACCACGCCGGTCGATGTCGATCTCGAGGCGGCGCTCGCCGACGATGTCGAGACGAGCCTCGCCCTCTCGCCTGCGGTCACGCGGCTGTTCTACGGCACCACGGTCGAGCAGCAGTCGCTGATCTACTACCGGATCCGGCCGTCGCAGCCGAACGGCAAGTCGGCGTTCCTGACCTTCGCGGTCCACGGCTTCGAGGATGCGTGGGCGCAGGATGGCCGCGCGCTCTACGCGATCGCCCACGCCGCGATCGACTACTACGGCGCTCATCCCGATCGCCTCGCCGGCTGGACGATCTACATCGTGCCCGCCGCGAACCCCGACGGCATGCGCTACGGCACCAACAACTGGCGCGAGCGTTCGGGTGCCTATGGCCGGTGCACCTCGGCGGGCAAGGACATCAATCGCAACGTCTCGACCGGAAGCTCGCGAGAGCAGCGCGCGCTGAAGGCGCTGTACGACCAGCTCGATCCCACGATCGCGGTCGACTTTCACGGCTGGTACAACACCTACTACGGCAACGCGAAGGTCGGCGGCTTCTTCCAGCGCGCGTTCAATGCGGCCTACTCCGGCAAGCCGGCGAAGTACTGCTTCGTGGCATCGACCGGCAAGATGGACTGCGGTGCCGCGCTCGGCGGCGTATTCCATGGCACGACGTCGATCTCGCGCGACCTGTTCGCGGAGTGGGTGATTCGCGAGCGCGGTCGACCGGCGGCGCTGGTCGAGTATCCCGCGCCCGACTTCAACGAGAACGGGCTCTACGACACCGTGTTCGACACCGAGCTCGGCTACCGCCGGATCGGCAAGAACACGCTCGCCACCCTGTGGGGACGCACGCGCGTGGCGCTCGACAACCTGTTCGTCGGCTTCTGATCCGAGGACCACGACTCGCGGCGTGGCATGCGGTTCACGGACAGCTCGTGAACCACGCCTCGTACGCGCCGTTGTTGCAGACGTACACCGGTGGGCAGCAGCTCGTGCCGTAGACGCAGTGCACGCCCTCGGCATCACACGGGCGGTTGACGTTGGGCTCGTTCGCCGGGCACCCGGCGGGGTTCGGCGGCGGGGTGCATCGCGGCCTCGCGGGCGGCGTCGTCGTCGGAATCACCGGCGTCGGGGGTACCGGCGTCGGGATCACCGGCGTCGGCTTCGGATTCGGTGTGGGCCTCGGCGCCGCCGGCTTCGGTGCCGCGGGCTTCAGCGTGGGCTTCGGCTTCTTCGGTTTCGGCGCGACCACGGGAACGAGTGGCGCCGCATCGGGCGGTGCATCAGCGACGGCCGCATCGGCGATCGGTGGTGGTGGTGGCGGCGCCGGATCGGGCGTCGAATCCCGGAACCCGAAGCGGACGGCCACGACCACCATGACCACCAGGCACACCATGCACGCGGCGAACGCTCGCCTCATCGCGGGATCTTCGAGATCTGCACGCTGACGATCCGCCACCCCGCGTCGCCGAGAACGTAGATGTCGATGTAGCGGTAGTGGCTCGTGAACGAGTCCTTACCGTACGTGCCGTGCATCTCCGTGCGCCCGCTGAGCAGCGCGACGTTGCCGTATCGGCGGATCTCGAAGTCCTCGACGGTGTACGGCTGGATCGTGAGCTCGGGATCGACCACGCCCTCGACGAACGACTTCTTGGTCTCGAGCTTTCCCGAGCCGTCGATCTGACGAAAGTCGTCCGCCATGTTGGCCTCGATGGCCGCGCGATCCTTGCGCACGATCGCGCTGTCCCACGCCGCCGAGCGCGCCGTGAGCTCGGCGGTGGCATCGGAGGTGGGCGCCGGATGCGGAGCCGAGGCGCATGCGACGAGAGCAGCGAGCGCGACGACGGCGGCGAGCTTCATGGCGATGTCGACGATGATATGGGTGGTTTGACACCGAACACGAGCGTCGTGTGGGTGGCAAACGGTGCCTTGGGGTTCAGGTCCTGGCGCGGCGACGCCTTGCCCGGTGGAGGCACGGTCCCGGCCCCGATCCAGTTGTCGAGCACGATGCCGGGAGACCGCCGCCATCGCCACACCTGCGAGTCGTCGTGGACCACCGCGCGCCCCGGTGCGCCAAACAACGCGTTGAGCCGTTGCCATGCCTGGACGCCGGCGTCGCCATCGACCGCGACCTCGATCGCGATGACCCTGCCCCGCGCGTGGTACGCGACCAGCTCGATCTCGGTGCCGTCGGTCGCGATGTCGTGCCACGAGAACGAGGGCCCGTAGGACGCCGGATCTCGATCCGCGGGCTCCAGCGCCGCGAGCGCGGTCTTCAGCTCGGTGACGGTCTTCCCGATCGCCCACAGCGGCACGACCGACCGGCGCGACTCGCTCAACCAGGCATCTCGCGGCACGACGCGAGAGAAATGAAGCGAGCAGCCGCGCTGGTCGCCCATCGCGAATTCCACGACGTGGCCGCGAGCTTCCCAGCGACCGTCGGTCAGGGGCCCCCATGCCTTCACGAGCTTGTCGCGGAGCACCGGGCATAGCGGCGGCTCGCGCACCATGTCGGAGATGTCGATGACAACGCCATCGATGCGCTGGCCCTTCTTCTCCAGCTCCACCTCGACGTACGCCCCCAGGTCCTCGGCAGAGGGCAGGGTGACCGTGGTCGTCTGGCCGAGCGTGATGCCGCGAAAGAACGTCCCGAGGCTCGCGCGCTGCTTGCCGCAACACGCCGACACATCTGGCTCCGCGCGTGCGATGCCCGCCGTCATCGCGAGGACGACCAACGCGCGAAAAAGCATGATGATCCCGTAGCACACGCATGCGAGGGATTCCCGCGCCATCGCAGCGGCGATGACGCACGCAGAGGCGCTTCGCCGGGGGCGAGGTGCGCGGCGAGGTCGCTGGTCAACCCACATTGGGCGACAGAGAAGCTCTCGCGACAAGACGACCTCGATCCGCTACCAAAGCGGTCGATTTCTCGAGAGTGTCCATGTCAGGCAGCGAGCGACGCGCCGAGCCAGTTCTCGCCGAGGTGGATCGCACGTTGATCGTGGCGATCCCGCTGCTCGTCCTGAGCGTCGTCATCGGGCGGCCCGCGATGGCCGGTACCTGGGCGGTGGTCGGTGCCATCTGCCTGGCCCTCACGCTCGCGATGGCCATCCTCGGCCGCGGCGGGCGCGCGCCGTGGCGTGGGGCTGGCTACACGATCGTGATGCTCGTGCCCGCGCTCGGTACCCTGTGGACGCTCGGGCCGCTCACCGGAGCCGGCGTGATGATCGGCGTCGCGGTGCTGTTTGCGGGTGCGTTCTTGCCGCGCAGGTGGCTGGTCGTCGTCGTCGTCTTCGTGGTGGCCTCCATCGTGACCCGTGCGGTCTACGGCGACGGCATCAACGGAGACCGCGTCGAGGTCCCGGCCTCGCTCTGGCTAGGCACGGCCATCTCGAGTGCCCTGTTGTTGTGGATCGCGATGCGCATGCTCTCGGCGCTCGTCGCCTCTCTGGAGCACTCGTACGCGAGCGCCAACGCCGCCTACGACCGCGCGACCGAGACCCGGCGCCAGCTCGATGCGTCTCGGCAGGAGCTCGAGGAGCTCGCCCAGGTCGAGATGGTCGGTCGCCTCGCCGGGGGTGTCGCGCATGACGTCAACAACGCGCTCGCCGCGATCTTCGCGTCCTTCGAGGAGCTCGCCGAGGGGGTATCCACCGCCGACCAGCGTCGGCACCTGGCCGAGCTCGAAGCCGCGTCGCACCACGCGGCCGACCTCGTGCGCGATCTCCTCTGGATCGGCAGGAAGTTCCCCACGTCCACGACCTCGGTCGCCGATCTCGCCGAGACCATCCGCGCATGTCTCGAGCGGGTGGCGCGCGTTGCACCGACGCTGACGGTCGATCTCGATCTCGAGCTCGATCACGTGGCTCGGCTCGCCGTGTCTCCCGAGCACCTCGAGCAGATCCTGTTCGGCATCGTCGTCGGCGCTCATCGCTCCGGTGTCACACGACTCCTCGTGAGCACTCGCGCGGTCTCCGCGACCGAGCTCGAGATCTCGATGCGCGCCCTACAGACCGACACATCGCACGCGGCCCGCCCGCGCGCGATGAAGGTGCAGCTCAGCGTGTCGGCGGCGAAGCAGCTCGTCGGACAATTAGGCGGATCGCTGACGGTGAGCGATCCGAACGCCGATCTCGACGTGGCGGTCCGCCTGCCGCTCGCCGCGATCGACCGCAATGCCGCGGCCGCCCCTCCTCATCGGTTGCGAACCGCGCTCGTGGTCGAGGATGAGCCGATGGTGCTCCGCCGCTTGTGCCAGCTCGTCGCGCGCCGCGGCTACGAGGTGGCGGGCGCGAGCACGATGACCGAGGGGCTCGCGCTCCTCGCCACGAACCCGGATCTCTTGATCACGGACCTCCAGCTCCCCGACGGATCCGGAGAGGACATCGCGATCGCTTCGTTCGAAGCGACTCCTGGGCGACCGATCATCGTGTGCTCCGGCTTCAACGCCAACGACGTCCGCGGCGAGCGCCTGCGCTCCGCGCATCTCACCTTCCTTGCGAAGCCATTCACGACCTCCGCTCTCGAAGCGGCTCTTCCGGATCCGACCACACGATGAGCTTCCCGCACGCCGAGCTCCTCCGCAGGAAGATGCGCCGCGGCCTCGATCTCGCGGCGCTCGTCGGGGCGTCGGCGGCGAGCGTGAATCAGATCATCGCGAGCAGTCGGGATCCTTCGGTCCACAATGTCGTCGCAGCGGTGATCTCGCTTGGCCTCGCTATGACCGGCCTGCTCGGTCTTCTCGGTCGCGCGTCGTGGACGCCCGTCGCATACATCGTCCTCGCACTGGTCGCCAACGTCGCGTACCTCGCGTCGTTTGGCCCGTGGTTCGGAATGGGCGTGGTCTACGTCGCCGCCATGACCATCAGCTTCGTGTTCATGTCGCGGCGCTGGTGGTGGGGGGTTGGCCTTGCCCTCGTGACCACGCCGCTCGCCCTGGGCCTCCTGTTCCCCGCCCGGGCGCTCGGTCCACCACCCACGCTCGATCTCGTCGATGTCACGGCGTGGCGCCGCACATCGTTTGCGGCGATCACGGCCGTGATCGGGATCGCCGTGATCGTGAGCTACGCCGTTCGCCACCTCGTCAAGGCGCGCCGCGATGTCGAGGCTGCCCTCGCGCTCGAGCTCGCCCAGCGCACGGAGCGCGACGCGCTCGAGGAGGAGATCGCGCGCGCCCGCCGCGCCGATCTGATCGCCGAGCTCGCCGCGGAGGTCGGCGCGGAGATCGGAGCTGCGCTCGCGATCATCGAGACCCGCGCACGCGCCCTCGAGGCAGAGCTGCCTTCCGAGGCGATCTCCGACGTGCTCGGGGTCTCGCAGAGTGCGCGCAGCACGATGCGGTCGCTGACCGCATTCGCACCGCATTCCGAGGGCGACACGAGCGAGCGCGGCAACGCCGCTGATGTCGTCCGCGCGCTCCCCAAGCTCGTGCGACGAACTCTTCCTGCGCGCGTCGCGCTCGAGATTCGCGCCGATGGCTGTGCGTGGGTCGGGATCGGACCCAACGACCTCACGAGGATCTGCGCGAACCTCGTCTTCAACGCCAACGACGCGATCGCCGGCGAGGGCACCATCGCCGTCAGCGTGACGCACGATGACGAGCGGGTCATGATCGATGTCCAGGACGACGGTGCCGGGATGCCGCAAGATGTCCTCTCGCACCTGTTCCAGCCGTTCTTCACGACCAAGCCGGTCGGTCGTGGCACGGGGCTCGGTCTCGCGACCGCGCGGATCCTCGTCGAGCGTGCGGCGGGAACGATCGAGGTGCAAAGCGATGTCGGGCGCGGCACGCGCTTCACGATCCGGCTGCCCTTGATCGCCTAGTACATCGGGACGGCCCATGGTCCGATGAGATTGGTGCGTTAGCCGTTCCCGAGTGGCTGCGTCCCGGAGCCGAGGTGCCACACTGGGCGGTGAATGTCTGCACCCGCAACCAGCCGCATGATCCGTCCCGGCGGCTTCGCGGTGCTCTCTACCGAGCCCGGCATCCAGGTACGAGTCGCCGAAGCGGCCGGCGCCGCCGGGCTGGATTTCGTGGTCGTCGACCAGGCGGGCCAGCTCGCGACCGTGATCAAGAGCTGCCTCCCGCGCGCGATCGTCATCGATCGCGAGCACATCGATGCAGACACGGTGCTCCGCCAGGTCTCCCGTGACCCCAGCATCGCTTCGATCCTGCTCGTTCCCGAGACGACCGAGGTGCCCCCGACCGGCGCGCAGGTGGTCGTGTTCGAGGCCTCGCTACACCATGCGCTCCAGCTCCCGCTTCCAACGAGGGCCCGCGAAGAGCCCCGACCGCGGCCGCTCGACGCGCTGGTCGCGGTGTCGCTGTTGACCGGGACTCTCGAGCTCGCCCTCGAATCCGCGGCGCGTCAGCTCGCACTCGCCTTCGGTGTCGAGCGTGGATTGATCGCGGTGCTCGGTGACGCCGGTGGAGGGCGCACGTCCGATCCGAACGTCGGGAGTCACCTCGATCGTGGCCGGATCGCGATGGCCGCCGAGGCGACCCTCCTGGCGAGCGGCGCCGGCCGGGCCGACCAGTGCGAGAGCTACCTGGCCGTCCCCCTCGAGACGCCGCTCGGCACGCATGGCTTCCTCGGGCTCGTCGCCGCGACGGCGCGGATCTATACGCCGGACGAACGCGCGATGTTGCAGGTCGTAGCCTCGCGGCTCGGTGCCGAGCTCGGTTGGCGAGCTGTCCATGATCGCACCGCCGACGAGCTCGCGCGGAGGGCGAGCGGGCCCGGTCTCGATCCACTTCTCGGGATCTGGAATCACCAGGCGATGCTGCACCTGATGACGTCGCTGGCGGCCACGGCGATGCGATCGAAGCAGCCGCTGCATGCGCTCGTTCTCGACGTGATCGGTCTCCGCGCGATCAACACGACCTACGGCCTCGCCGTCGGCGACCTGATGCTGCGACGGATCGCGGAGGTGGCGCGCGCGCAGGATCTCGAGCACCTGGTCGGGAGGTGGTCGGGAGACAAGACCATCGTCATTCTCCAGGGTGTCACCTTCGAGCGCGCGCAACAGGTCGCGACCGCCTTGCACACGGCGCTCGAGACGCGTGCGATCGACCTACCGACCGGCGAGCACGTCGCGTTGCCGGTCACCATCGGGATCGCCACGATGGATCCGCACGAGGAGCCGAGCCAGCTGGTGGCGCGTGCCGCGGCGGCCGCGAAGCTTGCACCGACCCAGGGGCTCGCGATCTCCGCCGCTCCATCGGGCGCGCTGGCGGTCGCGCTGCCTCTCCAGCTCGAGATCGTCGAGGACCCACCGATCCTCCTGGCCGGGACCTACCGGTTACGCCACGAGATCAGTCGCGGCTCGATGGGTGTGGTGTACCGAGCCGACGATCTTGCGCTCGAGCGGCCGGTGGCGATCAAGATGTTGCGCCCGGACCTTGCCGAGGACGCCGGGTTCATCGAGCGGCTCCGCTCGGAGGCAGCGCTGCTCGCGCGCATCCAGCACCCGAACCTCGTCAAGATCTACAACTTCGGCCAGGTCGACGGTGACTCCTATTTCGTCATGGAGCTCGTCGAAGGCGAAGGTCTCCAGGAGGCGATCGTCCGGCACGTCAGCGAGGGAACCCGGCCCGCGCTCGGCGTTCATGTCGCCGTACTGGAGGAGGTGGCCTCGGCGCTCGACGCGCTGCACGAGCGGGGCATCATTCACCGGGACGTGAAGCCGGCAAACGTGATCCGCGATCCGTTCCAGGGACGCGGGGTCCTGGTCGATGTCGGCATCGCGCATCGAACGGGGCATGTCGCGGAGACGGCCGGCACTCCGGGATACATCGCACCCGAGGTGCTCAACGGTGGCGAGGCAACGATCCGCTCCGATGTCTATGGTCTCGCGGCGACGGCGTACGCGATCCTCACGCTGGTCGAGCCGTTCGGGGATGGCGCATCGGTTCACGTCCTGGCTCGCCAGTCACTTGGTGAACCGCCGGCACGCCCGTCGAGCTACGTCCCCGAGCTCGCCCCCGCGGACGAGATCATCCTCGCCGGTCTGCACCTCGATCCGGCGCGGCGCCCGTCTTCCGCCGGTCAGTTCTCTCGCGCGCTGTCTGCAGCGCTCGCGGTCGTCGCACCATCGGAGAGGAGGACACGCTCGCGCCTCGGCGATTCCCGGGGCGCCCGGCTCGACGGGGCCCATCAGCCGCAGACGCGGGGTGTCGTCTTCCGTTCGATGACGCGCGTGCTGGGTGTTCATCGATCGGCGCGGCTTCGCGATTCGATCGGAGGTCTGGACCCCGAGCTCGCGCAGACCTTGATCGAGACCGCGCCGCTGGCATGGTTGCCAACGGTGATGTTCGGCAGGTTGCTCCGCGCTGCCCCGGCGATCGTTGACATGGATCCGATTCGCCTCGCGCGTGATCTCGCACGCGCGAGCGTTCGCGCCTCGTTCCGCAACTTCTTCCCCTCCAGCGCCGCAACGTTGATGCCGGAGCGAACGCTGTCGGCGATCCGCAACGTGTGGGGCCGCTACCAGAGCTGGGGCACGATCTCTTCGATCCCCATGTCTTCCTCGCTTGCGATGGTCCGCATGACGCGAACGTTGCGCGACGTACAGCTGTGCGCGTGGACGGGCGGCCTGCTCGAGCAGGTGATCGCACTCTCCGGCGGGGTCGCCCCCACGGTGGAGCACGAGGAATGCGAAGCCCTCGGCCACCCCGCATGTCTGTTTCAGGTTCGCTGGCGGCCGCCGGCCTGACGCTCAGGACGAGAGCGTGTCGATCAGAAGCATCAGCTCGTGCGGGAGCTGTTCGAGGTGACTCTTGGACAGAAAGCCGTCGGCCTCGCACGATCGCGCCAGGACCTCGAGCTCCTCGTGGGAAAGCGCCGAGAACAGGACCACCGGGACGTGCGCCGTGTCGTACGTCGCCTTGAGCTGGCGGCACAGCTCGATGCCGGAGGTTCCGGGCATGTTGACGTCGGTGAGAATCAGATCGGGACGCCACTCACCGAGCGCAGCGGTCAGCTCGTTGACGCTGGTCGAGGTTCGTACCTCGAAGCCGGATCGGCCCAGCACCGCAGCGACCATGCGAAGCGTCGCCTCGCTGTCGTCGATGAGGAGTACGCGCTTCGGTCTCTCTTCCACGGCCAAGCGTACCACCTCGCCGTGCTTCGCCCCGATCGTGCAACCCCGCTCCGAGGTCTCCGAAAATTACCCGGCGCCGTCGCTGATGTTGAGGAGCGGTGGCTGCACAATCCAGCGATGACCCGCCGCTTTGGTCTCCTGTTCCTTCTCGTCGTCTCCGCGTGCAGCTCGACGCCGGCGCGGCCCGAGCCGCCGTCGGGCGGGAGCAACAGCCTCCCGACGGATCCCAACTGTCCTGGCCCGGCTCCGACCGCCACCGCGACGTGCGTCCAGGACTGCGGACCTCCGGTCGCGCGCGATTCCGATCCTCCGCCGCCATACCGCTGGCTCACCACCTCGGAGCTGCAGAACCGCGAGAAGTTCGGCTGCCCGCGGTGCCTGGATGGCACCACACGCATCGCGACGCCCGACGGCGATCGAGCGATCAACTCCCTTTCGGTCGGTGACATCATCTACACGGAGACGCGCGCAGGGACGCGGATCGCAGCACCGCTCCTGGAGGTCGTGCACGTCCCCGCGCCGCCAACTCATCGGCTGGTGGTGCTGAGCCTTGCTGATGGTAGGACCCTTCGCGTGTCGAGCGGGCATCCTCTCGCGGTCGGTGGTCTGATCGGGCAGCTCGCGGTTGGCAGCGAGATCGACGGAAGCCGGGTCGTGGCGCGCGCACAATCGATCCCGACCGATGCGATGACCTGGGACGTGCTTCCCGCGGGCGACACGGGACACTATTGGGCCAACGACGTGCTCCTGGGCAGCACCCTCGCGAAGTAGGTTCGCTCCGGGACTTCGCGCAGACGAACTACGGGGCCGGGCGTGTGAACGAGATCCGGTCGCCCTCGAGCGCGACCGCGACGACCATCACCGGCGTCCGGAACCGCATCGCCGTCACGCTGCGGCGCACCGTGGCGGGCTCGATCCCCGAGCGGGACGCGAGCCGCGATAGCTCGACCGGCTCCACCACCTCCGGATCCTCCGTCGCCACGATCGCGGGCCGCAGCTCGACGAGCGCGCGGACCAGCGTCTCGTACGTTCGTGCGCGCTCGCGCAACCCGCGCACGAGCCAGGTCGCGGCCCGGAGCTGGTCGTTGCGCCCGAGCCGCTCGCGAGAGCCATCGGGGAACACCGGCGGCGAGTCCGGATCATCGGTGAGCACTCGCAGGCGAGGGACCGCCCGTGCGTTCGCCCGTACCACGACCGGATCGCCGTAGACCCAGATGTCGGCGTGCGGCGGTGGAAGCGGTTCCTCGTCGATGAACATGAAGGCCGGCCGGTTCTCTCGCGCCGCGAGCTCGGTCTCCTCGTGATCCAGTGGATCGATCTCGCGGGCCCCCAGCGGCGAGACGCAGCCCGGATGCTCGGCGCACCAGTTATCGATCAGGCTCAGGAGGTCGGCGGTGGGCGTCGCGAGGAGCTCGCCCACCAGCTGTTCGGGCCGCTCCAGGTCGATGTTCATCGCACGAGGTGCAGCAATGCCCGTGCCCGCCGGACGAGGCCGCCACGCGGGCTGCGCCGCGACACGGCGTGCGTGGGCGCTCGCATCGCTACGGCGCGCACAGCGCGGAGGCCGGTGCGGGATCACGGGTGCCGATCGATCCGCACGGGCCGGCCTCGTCGGCGAGCAGGACGCGCACCGTCTGTGGCGCAACGTTCGCCGTGACGCGCACGAGCTGTTCCGCGCCCGGATCCCAGATCGCGTTTCGCGTCAGCGACGCAGGCCGAACAGTACGAGCGCGACCGTGGCGGCGATCGATCCGGCGACCGTCGCGGCGAGCCGGGTCCGCCGTCGGGCGCTCGCATCGCGCGCGGCGGCGAGGTGATTCGCGATCCGCGCGCCGCCCCGGTACGCCGAGACGTGCGCCTGGACCCGCGCGATTCGCTCGCGCACCGGAAGGTAGCCGCGGCGAGCGATCTCTTGGTCGGCGTCGCGGTCGGCGCCGAGCGAACCTTCGAGGTCGCCGGCATGGAGGACGATCGCATCGAGCATCTGGAGCGCGGTGATGCAGCGATCCGGGTCATATCCGGCCGCGATGCACAGCTCGATCGCGTGCAGGTCCGCGTGCAGCTCGTTCTCGTGGCGCGCGATGGGTTCGTCGAGGATCGACGCACCGCGGTATCGCCCCGAGAGGTGGCCGAGATGATGGTGCGCGAGCTCGTGGGCGATCACGAACGCCGCGGCCGCATCGTCGAGCAGGTGCTCGAGCAGCCGGCGCGAGATGTAGATGGTGCGGCCCGGCGCCGTGAACGCGTTGTGATCCTTCGACAGGATGACGAGCGTCTCGAATCGTTCGCGCTCGGGGAGCTTGCCCTGCAGGTGCGCCGTGACCCGGCGTGCGCGGTCGACGGCCCAGCCCTCTCGCTCGATCACCAGCTCGGCCTCGATCTTCGTCCGCAGGGGGTCACGCCGCGACATGGAGGAAGCGTAGCGCGCGCCGGGGGCGTGCGGGAGTTGCGAATCACGGCCCGCGAGTCGTGTGTGCCGGCGCGAGTGACCTATGGTCCTCGGATGGCAAAGAAAGAAACCGGCGTCTATCGCGTGACCGAGCTCATCGGCACGAGCACCACTTCCTGGGAGGACGCGGCACGCAATGCCGTCGAGACCGCCGCCAAGACCCTGCGCGATCTCCGGATCGCCGAGGTCTCCAAGCTCGACATGAAGATCGAGAACGGCAAGGTCGTCGCCTACCGCGCACGCGTCTCGCTGTCGTTCAAGTACGACGCGGAGTAGAGGACCCATCTACCAGGTGAGCGAGTCCTTGCCGCGCTGAACGCGGTCGAGCTGGCGCCCGGCGAGCACCATCGTCCGGAGGTGCTTCTGTCTTGCCGGCGAGTCCAGGAGCTTCTTGCTCGCGTCCTTCTGCACGTCGGCCTCGAAGCTGATCACGTCCCCGATCGCGAGCGTGATGTTGGGCGGCAGCTCGTCAAACGTCAGGTCGGCGTCGAGGCGATAGTCCCGCGCGCCCGACTTGCAGTTCTGCTGGTAGATGACGCGGTTGTTGTCGTCGATGCGATCGATACGGTTCGTGGTGCGGCACGCGTACTGGTACGACTCGCTGTCGGATCGCGTGACCTTCACGGAGTCGCCCTTGATGGCGGTGACCCGGAGCTCGCGAAACGCCGCGAGCTTCGGTTCGCCACCAGGCGCCGACACCCCGAACAGCTTCTCGATCGTCTCCAGCCGTGCGCCGGGCTTCGTCTCGAGCTTGGCCTGGGTCTCCGCGACCAGCGCCTTCGCGCGGGTCTGGTTCGCGCGCTCGTCGCCGCTCACCGTCGGCCACGCCACGCGCTTCGCCGACATGTGGCCATCCGGCCAGAACCGCGTGAAGGCGGTGGTGCTGATGCCGCCGCGATCCGCGACGCTCGCGCAGTACCGGGCGCGCTCGAACGCCGCGTCATCGGTCAGCTCGCGTCCTCCGTCATCGCGGTGCACGCGCGCGGCCGAGGCAAACCTGGCCCACGGGAACTCGGCCCACGCGTGACGCGACTGCTGATGGAACGCCACCGCGTGCGTCAAGATGGTGACGCGGAACCCGACCGGGCCCGAGGGATCCTTGTCGATCGCGATTCCATTGGCCGCCGCCTCGGCCTCGAACTGCGCGGCGAGCGCGACATAGCCGGCCATCCGCTCGTAGTAGTTCGCGAGGCCATCGATGCGCGCGAGGTCGGGAGCCATCCTGCTGGCGAGCTGCGCATGGAGCTTGCGGATGCTCGTCGCTTCCGCGACGCAGCTCGCTTCCCACGCGCGATTGAACGCCGCCTGCGTCATGGCCTCGGCGTTGTCGCTCGCGTTGGTCCAGTCCTGGTTGCGCCACATGAGGATCCACGCCGGATCCGGGTTCGGGCTCTGCCACAGCCGATCGCGCCCGACATCGGACTTCGCGCGCGCGTAGATCTGATCCTCACGCTCGTCGTTGATCAGGTGGTACAGCGGCGCCAGCTTCAACGAGCTGTAGTACTGCGCGAGGTCCCCGACGGGACGGGAGGGCGGTGCATCCGGGCTGTGCGCGGCGGTGGGCCCCGGCGCGGTCGGCGCCGTCGACGTGCCTCCGGGCATCTTGATCAGGTTGCACGCGGTGAGAGTCAGCGTCGTGAGCAGGACGAACGAGGTCTTCATGGTCGACCTGTGCGGTGCAACCGACAGACCACGCCATCGCCGTGTCGGTTCGCGCACCTGGCGATTCGCGTGGGTCTCGGCTGACCCACATCGCCACTGTGATCGGGTCCATCGCGGGCGCCCGGAATAGGACGATTCCGCGGGACGTACGTACGAGGAGCGAATGAGCCGGAGACTCGCGGTTGCCTCCCTCTGCGGCGCGTTGTTCGCCGCGAGCCTCGCCGGCGAATCCGCGGCTTCCGACCTCGCCGAGACCGCGCGTTTTCTCGCGGGCAAGAGCGTCGCTCGAACCCAGTCGTACACGGACTACGCCGAGGAGATCCGGTCCGGCTGGAAGCAGTTCCAGCAGCCAAACCTCGAGCGCATGCGGACGTGGTGGAAGGGCCGCGGCCCGACGAGCTACTCGACGGTGTTCTATCCGTTCAGCGGACCCGACATCGCGAATGCGCTGGCGTTCTTTCCCGATGCCGACGCCTATCTGATGTTCGGCCTCGAAGCCCCCGGGTCGATTCCGGATCTGCAGGCCATGGGCGAGGAAGCGATCAGCGCGGGCTTGAACGAGCTCGAGGCCTCGCTGAGCACGATCCTCCAGGTGAACTACTTCTTCACCAAGGCCATGGCGAAGAAGCTCGGCAACGGATCGTTCAACAGCGTCTCCAGCCTGCTCCTGTTCTTCCTCGCCACGAGCGATTGCGAGGTGACCGGTGCGAAGCAGATCTCCATCGGGAACGGCGGCACTCTCGCCGACGATTCCACGCGTGGACGTTCCCGCGCCCGCGTCCCCGGTGTGGAGATCACGTTCCGGAGAACCGGCGGCAAGGAGCAGACCATCCGCTACTTCATGGTGAACGTCGCGGATGCGGACCTCGCGAAGAGCTCGCCCGACTTTCTCCCCTACCTCGCGAAGCAGGGACGCCTCGTGACCATGATCAAGTCGGCGTCCTACCTCATGCACAAGGAAGGGATTCAGGAGCCGGCGCACTTCGAGAAGATCCGCTCGTTGATCCTCGCGCAGAGCGATCTTGTCGTGCAGGACGATTCAGGCGTGCCGCTCCGGCTCTTCGCGCGCGACACGTGGACGCTGCGGTTTCACGGCAAGTACGAAGCGCCCACGCCAGAGTTCGGCAAGTTCCTGCAGAAGGACCTGAAGGCCGAGACGCAGAGGAACTCGACGGGGAAGCTCCCGTTCAGCTACGGCTACGCCTTCAAGCAAGGTGCGTCGAATCTCATGACGGCAGAGCGAGCGCGGTAATCGGAAGGAGCTGGCATGGTCACGACACGACAACGTTGGGTGGCAGGTGTCTTCCTTCTCGGTTCGGCGGCGTGTGCCGATCGGCCGAAGGTCGCCGAGGACATGGTCCCCGTCGCGCAGGCCATCACCATCTACAGTGCCGGCGGGAGCGTGGTCTCGGGCGTCATCGATCCCGCGGCGCTGGGCGGTGCCAGGCTTCGTGTCCCGGCAGCCGTCGCGGCCATCAATCTCGCTCAGGGCGACCAGAGCTTGAAGTGGTTCACCGTCCAGGTGCAGGAGGGCAGGAAGGACGTGACGTACAAGCTCATCGGACTCCCTTCGCTGAGCCCCGGGGAGCTGACGTTCACCTACGCGCTGCCCGACATCACGTGGAATCTCCAGCTGAGAGCGGAGATCGTCGACGCGACGTCCGTGAGCCTCCAGCTCCAGGCCGTGGTCACCATGAACGCGACCGAGCCGTATAAGCAGTGCGACGTCACCCTGGTGCTCAACAATGCGGTGAGCGTCGAGAAGCTCGCGGCGTCCACGTTCAAGCTCGGTGCGTTTGACCTCTATCCGCATCGCGATATCACCTACGACCTGGGCAACAAGGTCATGGACTACTCGTTCATCCGCGAGTGGAACGCCTATGCGGGCAAGGACGAGGTCCACGTCCTGCTCCAGGTGAAGAACCCGTTCTCGGTCGATCTGAACCAGACCACCAGCTCGGTCGAGGCCAATCAGATCATCGTCGAATCAGGCACCGTCATCAGCCAGAGCGGGCCCGGAGCGGTGGTCTCGCTGCCGGCCGGGATCGACGACACGATCACCACCTTCCGCGCGGTCAAGATCACCGAATCGACGGACAAGGGCGTGTTGCCGTTCAATCACCGGATCTCCTACGAGATCACCAATCGTTCAGACCAGAAGAAGACGCTCCGACTCGTGACCTTGCGGGTGATGGGCAACGAACACCGCTCGGTGTATCACTTCACGCAGCCGCCCGACGCCACCCCGGAGAACACGCTCGTCTGGATGCTCGAGCTCCCGCCGGGCACCAGCCGCACGCTCGAGTACGACTTCGACGCCGACATCAAGGATGTCGAGGGCGAGAACGGCTTCGAGCAGGGTGGGTGACCTCGACCCGGTGTCACGCGTCGTCAACTTGGTATCCGTGATGCAGCGCAGGAGAGGATGCGGACCATTCTCTCGGTGCTCTCCGTCGTCTCGCTCTCCGGGTGTGCGAGCAGCTCGGCATCATTCTCGCCGTCCGAGCCCAAGAGCTACGGAGAGCGGATGGCGGAGGCCAACCAGCACGATCGCGATGCGGCGGTCCACGACCGCCAGGCCGCGGAGGCCCGGAAGCGGGTCGATCCGACGGGAGTCACGTGTGGACACCCCGTCGTCGCCACGGTCGCCGACCAATCGACGTCGGGCGGCGAGCGAATCAGCTCCTGGGTGCCGTGCTGGAGCGTCGAACGCGATGCGGCGAACTTCCATGCAGCCGAGGCCGATCGCCTCCACAGGGAGGCACGCGTCGACCGGGCGGTGGCGCGTAACCTCCTCGAAGCCGAGACCCAGCTCTGTCGCTCCGTCCCCGCCTCGGAGCTCACGCACACGCCGTTCTCCCACCACGAGGATGTCGCCGCGGTCGAGCCCTACATCGAGGGTGGCAAGACACGCGGCGCGCGGATCCACTTCAAGCCGGTCCGCGGCCTGGACGCGGTGTGGATGCGCCAGACGCTGCGCTGCCACCGTGCTCGCGCCGCGACCTATGGGTACGATCCCACGTACATGGCCTACGATCCGTCGATGCTTGGCTCGGTCAGTGTGACCGTCACCGACCACGCCGGCGCGGTGGATGTCGTGGTGCTCGGCGATGACGAGGTCACCGCGGCGGTCGTGGTCGCCCGCGCGCAGGGGCTGCTCGAACCAGCCGGCCCTCCTGCCGCGGACTGAACGCGCAGTCCTGGCGCCTCGACAGGGCTCGCGCGCAGGTTCTGCGAACATGACGCGATCTCGCCTGTGCGTGCAGGCCGAGCGCCCGGCTCGGGTGACTCGTGAGATCGTCATCGTCATGGTTCGCACGTTCACGGTCCTGCTCGTTGTCGCGTCCCTCGCTGGCCTGGTGCGAGCCCAGCCACCAGATCCTGTCACCAGCGTGCGGCTCGCCGCGGACGCGCCGGTGCCGGCGTCGATCAAGGTCAAGGGCCAGCGCCTGATCGGCGTGTGGACCTTCGCCGGCCCGAAGGGCGCGTCGGGCCACCTCGTCTTGTCCTCCACCACGCGCTCCGGCAAGGCCGGCGAGAGCCGGCAGCTGTTCGCGCAGCTCTACGCGGGGGCGAAGCCGAAGCTGGTCCGGCTCGTCCAGGACGGCGTCCCGAACTGCCAGCTCGACCTCACGGCCAGCTTCGTCCAGGGATCGGTCTCGTTCGCGGACGTCGACGGCGATGGAGTGGTCGAGGTTGGCCTCGCGTACGATCTCGGCTGCGACGCGACCGAGCGCCCGACACCGCGGAAGTTGATCGTCCTCGAAGGTGCGGACAAGCACGCGCTGCGCGGCAACGGTCGCGGCAAGGATCTCGACGACAAGCCTGCCGGCGGAGACTTCAAGACCGACCCGTTCAAGAACCAGGCGGTGCTCGCGACCTGGGCGGAGAACCGCTGGAAGGAGCTGCTCGATACGAACGCGATCAACGTCGATCCGTGACGACGTCCATCGCGTGTCGCACCGCGCGAAGCTCTGGCCCTCAGGTGAGAGGCCGCAACTCACGCAACAAGTGCTCGAAGGCGATCGCGGAACGGATTGTGCGGAAGGTCCGCCAGGTCCGCGTCCGCACGAGCTGGTCATCGCCGTGACAACACTTCGAACAACGCACGGTCACGGTCCGAGATTCGGAGATGGTCGAAGGGGGATGCCGTCGCTACACAGAAGCGAGGAGGCTCATCATGAAACTCGCGCTTCGCTTCAAGGGAATGGAACGATCGAGCACGGTGGTGGCACACGTCCGGCGCCGGGTCGGATTCGCGCTCGCGCGGCTCGCTACACAGATTCGAGCCATCGTGATCCGGTTCGAGGACGTCAACGGCCCCAAGGATGGCCTCGACAAGCGGTGCCGAGTCGAGGTCACCGGGCGGTTCGGGTCGTGCTCGATCGAGACGCGAGACGCAGACGTCTACATCGCGGCGGATCGCGCCCTGGAGCTGTGCGAGGAGATCCTCGACAGGAGGCGAGGCAGGCGCACGCGGGTGGAGCGCCCTGATTCGGCGATCGGCGCCATGCTCGGCACGCCGTCCCGGGCCAGCGGAGCTTGGACGTGAGCAACGTGATCGATGTGACCACGCGGAGCGGGATTCGCCCCATCGATGTCGATCAGCTGACCAGCCAGATCCGGTCGTTGATCGCGGTCGAGCCGAACGACGAGCCGGTCGTCAGCTGCTACCTCGCCTGCACCACCCACGCGGAGGCCAGCCAGGTGTTCGAGCAACGCGCTCGCACTCTCCTGGGCGTCGGGGGCGTCGTCGTCGACGAGGCGATCGAACGGATCCGGAGCTACCTGGCGACCGAGCTCCACGCCAGTACTCGCGGGGTCGTGGTGTTCGCGCGTGGGGGCGCACGACCGGTCTTCGTGCCCATGCAGTTTCAGGTTCCGCTCCCCGATCACGTATCGGCAGGCGCCACCCCCGATATCTATCATCTGATCGAACTCAAGGACACGTACCACCGTTACGTGGTGTTGATCGCGTCGGAGCGGCGCGCGCGGATCCTCGAGGTCAACCTCGGGGCCGTCACCCGCGAGGCATGGACGAAGCGGCCCGAGCTACGCGAGCGGGTCGGGCGAGAGTGGACCCACGAGCACTACCAGGACCACCAGCGCGACCGAGGTCAGCGTTTCGTGGACGAGAAGATCCGTATGCTCGAGAAGCTGATCGCGGCGAGCGAACACACCCACCTCATCCTGGCCGGCAACGCTCAGCTGACGGCGCGGATCCGGAATCAGCTGCCCGCGCACCTGCGGGCAAAGCTCGTCGACAGCCTTTCGATGGCAGCGACAGCCTCGACCAAGGACGTCGTCGAGACCACGTTGGCGACCTTCATCGAGGCCGAACAACAGGAGTCACAGGATGCGGTCACGCAGCTGGTGACTGCGCTGTGGCGGGACGGCCTGGCTGTCGCGGGAACGCAGCGGACGCTCGACGCGTTGAGGCGAGGGCAGGCCGACGTGCTGATCGTTGCGAGCGAGTACCCGCCGGGGCCGGCCTGGATCTGCACCGCGTGCGAGTGGGTCGATACGCTGTCGGGGACTCCCGAGGAGTGTTCGGCATGCACGTCGAAGGAGCTGCAACGTGCGGACCGCAAGGAGCTCATGGTCCGGATCGCGGAGCGGCGCGGCGTCGAGGTGGAGACCGTCAAGGGCAGTGACACGCTCATGCGCGTGGGCGGCGTCGGTTGCTTGCTCCGCTACGCCATGGATCCGAGCTGGGAGCCGTCGAACGGTCTGTCTTGAGGTTCGCGACGGACGCTCTACGAGAACACCTTCGAGCGCGCGGCGGCGCGGATCTCGGCCACCGCGGGGTGAGTGATCCTGCGCTCCGCCGAGATCGCGTAGTAGCGCTCGCGGACCTCAGCGATCTCCCGGATCACGACGAGATCGTAGCGCCTGGTCACCGTCGTCGCGATCACCGTGGGGACGAACAGCGCGCCCATCCCGTCGGCGGCGAACGCCTTCAGCAGTGCGCTGTCTTCGGCCTCCGCTCGGACCGTCGGCCGCACGTCGTTGGTGGCAAACCAGCCGTCGAGGTCGCGGCGGAGCACCGAGCCTGGTAGCGGCAGCAGCAGCGGCGCCTCGTCGAGCCCGCGTGGAAACCGAGCGCGCAGCGTGGGTGCGAGAGCTGGGGGGGCGACCAGCGTCATCGTCGACTCGCCGAGTAGATGGTTGAAGGCGCGGAGTGGAGCGCCGGGAGGCACCGGGCCCTCCGCGATCACCACGTCGAGCTCGTGATTCGCGAGATCGACCAGCAGGCGATCGAACCGATCTTCGGAGCACGTCAGGACCATCGTCTCGTCGCGGAGCGCCGGGGCGAGCAACTCGCGGACCAACAGCTTGGCCACCGTATCGGAGACCCCGACCTTGAGCCGCCCGGACTTCCCGGTCGGCCGGCCACGCACCGCATCGAGCATCTCGTTGCCCAGGCCGAAGATCTCCTCGGCGAAGTGGTAGACCAGCCGCCCGGTCTCGGTCATCTCGAGCTTGCGCCCACGCTTCTCGAACAGCGGATGCTCCAGCTGCTCTTCGAGCCGCTTGATCTGACCGCTCAGCGCCGATTGGGACAGCCGGAGGACCTTGCCGGCGGGAGCGAGGCCGCCTTCGCGCGCCACCGTATAGAAGTAGAGGAGGTGGTGGTAGTTGAGCCAGGTCATCGGGGAACTATGCGTGACCCGAACCCGGGGTCAACTGTTCCTCGCGCCGGCCGGCGCGGACTCGGCCAACCGGTGCCAGCAGGCCTCGTCGGAAAACCTTCGATAGCAATGCAGCGTTGGCGGCAAACGTTCGGAACGACAGCAGCGAGGTTGCGATCTCGCGATCGCCCTGATCATCGGGACCGGCGTGGTCGCGTCGCTCGTCGGCACGCGAACCGACGCGAAGCTGGTCAGCCCGACGGAGACCACGGTCCGACCGGTGGCGCGGCGAACTCCGAAGCGCGCGAGACGTCTCGAGCCGCTTACCCGCAGCTCCAGTACGGGCGGCGGTGGTGGTGGTGCTGGTCAGCGCTACTGGGGCAAGAGCACGGTGTCGATCACGTGGATGACGCCGTTCGAGGTGAGGATATCGGCCTTCACCACCGTCGCACCATTGATCCGGACGCCGGCCGAGGCATCGATGGTCAGCTTCCCACCTTGCACCGTGCTCGCCTCCGTCATCCCTGCGACCTGCGCGGAGCTGACGTTGCCGGCGACGACATGATAGGTGAGCACGGCCGTCAGCTTCGCCTTGTCAGCGAGCAACGCATCGAGCGTCCCCGGCGGAAGCTTCGCGAATGCGGCGTCGGTGGGCGCGAACACGGTGAACGGCCCGGGGCCCTTGAGGGTATCAACCAGGCCCGCGGCCTTGATCGCGGTGACCAGCGTGGTGAAATCCCCCGCAGCGACCGCGGTGTCGACGATGTCCGAAGTTGCCGGAGTCGTGGCGACGGGGGGTTCGGTGGTCTTGGAGGCGCCACCACACGCGGTCACGCCGAGAAGTGCTGCGAACAGGAGATGCTTCATCTGAGGTTCCTTTCGAGAACGATGGTTGGAGGCCGGAGCGGGTCTCCGAGTTACGCCACGCGGGCGCAAACACAGCGCCGATTGCCAGCTCGTTCCCGCCGTGGTCCAACGTGTTCATGGCAGTCGCGGAGCCCCCGTTCACGCTCGAGATCCACGAGGGCGCATTCGACGTACGTAGGTACCCAGCGCGTGTGGTCGCGGAGACGCGTGTCACGGGCAGCTCGTTCGACGCGGCCGGCAACGCGGGATTTCGGAGGCTCGCGGGCTACATCTTCGGTGGAAACCGCATCCGCCAGACCATCGCCATGACCGCGCCCGTCGGTGAGCGCCGGGACAGCCGGAAGCTCGCGATGACGGCCCCCGTGGGTGAGCGGTCCATCGATGGTGCATGGGTGGTCACGTTCACGATGCCGCTCGGAGAGACGCTCGAGACCCTACCGGTGCCGGACGATGCGCGCGTGACCCTGCACGAGGCACCTGCGGCCCGAGTCGCGGTGCACCGGTTCTCGGGCAGGTGGACGGCCGGAAAGTACGCGGACAAGACAGCGGCGCTGCGTGCGTGGGTTGGTGCACGAGGCCTCGTCGCGGTCGGGGAGCCCGAGGTCAACCGTTACGATCCTCCCTGGACGCCGTGGTTCCTGCGGCGGAACGAGATCTGGCTGAACGTGGTTGGATGAGGTGGAGCAAGCGCGCGTTCGGCCCGCCCGGCTGAGGTCATAGCTCGCGGGCTGCGAGGCTCGAGCGGCACTCGATGGAGGCAACGAGCCACGCGGGGGGAGGGACCCCGGGGCTCATCGTGGGATGGGGGATGCGGTGCCGAGCAATCGATCGAGTGACACGCGTACCCCCGCGGTCAGCGCGACGAAGTTGGCCCAGTTGTAGATGTCGCGCTTCTCCACCTTCGCGCCGCCACCGAGCAGACGAGCGCCGAACACCACATCGACACCTTTCGCGACGGGGTACCCGGCCGCCAGCTGCACATCGTAGATCGCGCCGCGCACGCCCGGCACGAGCCCGAACGTCGAGAAAGCGTCCGCCTCCAGTGCTGCCCACCAGGTGTTGACGGCTGGTCGATACCAGAACCGAGCCTTCGCCGCGAAGACCAGACCGATGTCGTTCTCGGCGGCGCGTTGCGCACCATCGAGCGAATCGAACGCGACCTCGGCGTTCCGGACCTGGAGTGAACCGCCGGTCTCGACCGTCACGGGCCCCCGCTGCAACAACCGATAGAGGTACGACGCGCGGTATCCATCGAACAGGTAGCGGTGCTCGACCACCGTACCGGCGACGAACAGCGTGTCGCGGAACTGCAGGTCACGGGCTAACGTGACCTTGGTCGACGACTCGAAGGGAGCATAGAGAAGGATCGCTCGGTGACGCCCGCGGGCGAGCTCGAGGCTCGTCCGCCGAGACAACGAAAGATTGTCTCGCTGTCCGACGTCATCGGCACCGTAGCGGGTTCCGCTGGCGCCATACTCGCCGTCGTTCTGGGCGATGTACGCGGGCCCCGTCTCGTACTGGACGATCGCCTCGATCGGTCGCTTCGGCTCTGCGGACGCGACGTGACGGCCGAGAATCAGAACCATCGCGATGATCAGTTGTTGTTGCATGGTGGCTCGGATGCCGGTTGCAGGGGCTGGTGACTTCGACGGCCCGGAGCCGGAGCAAGCGATACGCATCTGTGGCATCGATATCACGAGCACCACGATGCGCACGTTGTTGATCGGCGTACTCGTGTGGACCCTTTCAGGTGTGGTTTGACCGTCCGTCCGACGTAGGACGAGCCGGCGCGCCGTGGTGACAACCAAGACGGCATCGTCAACAGCGACGATCCGTGCCCCCTGGCTCTGCACCCGCGGACAGGCGGACTCAGCCGACCGGTGTCAGGGCTCCTCTGCGGACGAACTTCGAGAAAACCGCAGCGTTGGCGCCAAACGTTCCGAACGACAGGAGCGAGGTCGAGCCTTACCTGTGGATCAAGGAGAACCCGCCATGAAGCTCACCGTTCGCTCCCGCCACCTCGACCTCGGCCCCGAGCTCCTCGACCAGATCCATCGCCGGCTCCACTTCGCGCTCGGACGCCTCGCCGCCGAGATCCAGACGGTCGACGTCACCGTCGCCGATCTCAACGGGCCCAAGGGTGGCGCTGACAAACAGTGCCGGGTCCGGATCCGTGGTCGGTCCCTCGGGACGGTCGTGATCGAGCACGTCGGATCCGAGATCTTGCCGGTCATGTCCCTGGCCGCCGACCGCGCCGAGCGGGCCGTCGTGCGTGCCCTCGCGCGCAGCCGGCGGTTCGGCCCCGCGCCGACCAGCTGACCACGCCGCGTGGCCCTCGCTCACACATCTCTCCTAGGAGGTCGCCGTGGAACTTCTGTACGCCGGATTCATCGTGTTCATTCTTCTCCTGCTGGTGCTGGACCT